>NZ_JAUBSA010000016.1:0-93016 GCF_036702115.1 Microcoleus sp. LAD1_D5
GGAGCCGTGTGAGGTGAAAGTCTCACGCACGGTTCTGAAGGAGAGGTAGGGGTGGCAACGCCCCTATCGACTCTAACTTCTGGCTGTTGGTTTTCACTCACAATGCTTCTAACTCTCGATCGCTAACCCGAACTAGCAAATCACCAACTTCGCAATTTAGAACCTCACACAGCCGATCTAAAGTGTCCAAGGGAATAGATTTTGCCTTGTTTCTCTCGATTTTTTGAATGTTAGCCAGCGACATCTCCAGTATTCTAGCTAACTCGTTTTGGGAAATCGATCTTGATGTCCTGACATCTTTAAGCCTGATTTTCACAACCATTAATTAATAACTACTCAATTAAATACTTTAGCTTACTCACAGTAGTCTAACCATTAGTATCTATTATGTAAAGAGTATCAATGAATATGTAATTATCATGAGCCTAATCAGTGATAGTGTTACTAATGGTTGGCATACTAGCTGTAGTGCCAAGCTGGAAACGGGACTGCCTTGCACTGCCTGCTGCTAAAGATTACCGAAAATCCTTGCTATCAAGGACTTTGAATATTTTGGGGCACATCCAGACCCCACGTAGAGCGCAGATACAGCCACAGTGCAGCAACCATACTCCCGCAGCAGGTGAGAGAGGAAGTGAGAATTAGTGGCGATCGCTTCTCTACAATTGTTTTTAGGACAGGCGCGATCGCCCATAAAGATAAAATAGTGAATTCTGAATCTCCATATTTGATAATTATTGCCTGTTCTCGGCGCAAACTTTGTGACACAAACTTGCTGCCTGCCATAGAAAGATACGACGGCCCCACATTTCGTCTGTTACGGCGTTTTCTGCGGGATCAACCGTCAGCGCCCTTGGATATTTATATTTTGTCAGCGAAGTTTGGACTGATACCCAGTGACTATCCGATTCCAGATTATGACCAAAAAATGACAAGAGATCGATCACGCCAACTGCAACCAGAGGTGATTGCTAAACTCAAAAATATCCTCAACGCCAAGCCCTATCAACAACTTTGCATTTGTCTAGGTCGAGATTATTTCCTTGCACTGGATAAGTACGATATGCTAATTAAATCAGGATTAGTTGTGCGAATTGCCACAGGCTCATTAGGCAAAAAGCTGTCAAGTTTACATGATTGGTTATACGGGAAGCCCCCGGAACTATCCCCCAGTTGGCAGGCTGCTGCTCCGGCAGGGAAAGCCAGTATTAAAGGGATTGAGGTTGTGTTGACACCAGCACAAGTGCTTGATGTAGCAAGTCAGGCGTTAGCAGAAGGCAAGGGCAAGCCTGGTTGTTACCAGGCTTGGTATGTGTTAGTTGGCGATCGACGAGTATCGCCGAAGTGGGTGGTGAGTCTGTTGACAGGATTGCCTGTTAGTGCTTTCCATTCAATTGCGGCCAGGCGAATGCTCCAACAACTGGGGATAACAATCTATGCAGAATAGTTGCGTCATAGAATTAAATCTATAATTTGGAGTTGAACAATGAGTAGAAAACCTTCATCAATTGGCACAGTTATTTCTGATAATGAAACTCCAAGCTTTGAAACTGTACGCATTAAATTAAAAGCTAAACAAGATGTAAAACCAGGAACACTTGTGCGGATTCCAGTGTCTAGGACTGAAAAAACTATTCTTATTGGTCGAATTCACAGTGGTTACGAAAGCAATCCATATCAAAGTGCAGTTAATATTAATATTAGCGATCATGTAGGTGGGCGGCAAGTTCACCCACAAGAAGAATATAGCACAGATATCTTTCGGGTTGTTGAAGCGGAATTAATAGAGGAAATTAGTGATACAGAAATCCGAGCGCCACAAAATCTGCCTAACGCAGGCGCGGATGTATTTATCGCTGATAGTAATGAAACCGTCCGTGTTTTGGGTATGGAGGCAGATCGATCTAAAGGTTTGTATATTGGTGAAACAGTAAGTGGCACAAAAACAGAAATTATTCTCAAACGTGAGGCGATTCAACGGCATTTTTTTATAGGTGGAACTACAGGCAGTGGTAAGAGTTATGCAATGGGTGTAATTGCAGAAGAAATCATCAAGATGAATTTACCCATTGTTTTTATAGATACGCAGGATGAATATTCGTCGTTAGCTGAAAAAATGGGTGGCAAAGTTGTTGAGCCAGGAAAAGATTTTAGTATTCGCATCTCATCACTTACTGAATCAGAATTGATAAATTTACTTCCTGAAGCGATGAAACAGAGTTCACTTCAGTGTGACGTAGTGACAAAGGCTTTTGGTGAATTACAAACTCGTCTAGTCAATGAAGATATTGCAAAATTTACGTTGGATGATGTTTTAGCAAGAATACCAGATTCAGCAGCAGCACTATCAGCTAAACCTACTGATGTGCCACGATTGGTGGATACCGTCACACGCAGGTTAGAAACTCTCAATAATTACAGAATATTTGGCAAGGGGGTAGCTGACTGGCGAAAACTTATGTATCCTTGTCTGGCAATAAATTGTAAAAAATTAACATCTATACAGCTTCAATCTATAGCAACAGCAGTCTTGAGGGAACTTCAGAACTTACGCATCCGAGGTAATATTCCACCTTATGTGGCGGTTGTGGATGAAGCTCATTTGTTTGTACCACAAGGTGAGGGTAGCCCTTGCAAACAAATAATACGGGAAGGTGTACGAATTGGAAGACATCACGGCATTTGTATGGTATTAATGACACAAAGCCCTATTGATATTGATAGAAGTATTATCCGTCAGTGTAATACAAGACTTGTGTTTGCGTTAGAACCAGATCAACTTGATGCCATTCGGGGCGTAAAGTCAGATGCCTCTGAAGAAATGTTACGCGCCCTACCTAAGATGCCACGCGGTACTTGTTTGCTTTCAGGTACTTATGAAAGTGTTAAGCATACGATTCCAGTAAGGATTAGGGAGCGCGAAACGAAAGATTCAGAAGGAGGAAAAACACCTAATGTTTTTAAAGAGATGAAAGAAAAATGGATGCCAGTAATTGAAAAATTAAAATCATAAGGAATAGAATAAATGCCTAGAAAACGTCAATCCAAATCCAATAATACCGAAGCTAGCCAATATCAACAGTTGGAACTAAATCTTGAGTGGGATTCAATCCTTAATTCTGATTCACATAAAATTCTAACTCGTGAGCAGGTTATCAATAAGAGCTATGATCCTGTAGAAATAACGGCTGAATATGTTAGAAAAATAGTTTCTTCGCAGAAAGCATGGAAAAGTACACTTAAAAAAGCACGGGAAAAACTACTGACAACAAACGCTAAGCAACTCTACTTAGATTTCTTACTGGATATTAAACGTCAAATAGAGGAAAACTCATCCAAATCACCTAGATTAGCTCGTTTATTAAAACAGGTAGCTATTCGGGGATTGGGAATGACAAAGGAACAAGTAAAAATATATGATCCACCTAAAGGAAGTGGTCAATGGAGAGTTGATATCAATACTGAATTAGTAGAGCAACATTTAGAAAGCCATATAGTAGGAGAAAATTTTCTCAATCTGATTACTGCTGACAATACAGACTGGAAACGTAACCTAATTATCGCCTCTTCTGATGTCAGTCAACATCGTAGTTCAGTTCCTACTCGTGCCCGTTTTTTCACGCGAACTGTTCCTTTTGTGCTGAATAATGCTGTTGGTGCTATTTTGAGGGTAAAAAATGGAAAAGCAGAATTTGATCTGCCAAGATTTAATCCTCAACCCGACCAAGAATTAATTAGGTGGATGCTAATTGATCCATCTTATGAAGATGAATTAGAACCGGAAGACTATCAACGATGTACTGCTTCTGCGATGGATGTTGGTCAATATAAATTTGATCATCAATACTTGTTAAATGCGGATAAAGATCGCCCTGACATAATTCTTAGAGATGGTAGTTTGTTTCCACAAGATGCCTACTTAGATAACTTCTTAATAGACAACAGACGAGGTGAGTTTACTCGTGAAGCTATCCGAGAACTTCTCAACTGTCTTCTCTGTGCTAGAGCTTACAAAACCATTTACTGTGGTGTGTCAAAAAATGTCCAATTAAAAGTATATAGTGCTATTTTAGACTGGTATATTACCAAGGAAATAGATCCAGATTGGGAAACAGGTAATTATACTCTTAATGATGGTCAGATGATGACATTATTATTGGGGGGTTATAGGTTTAAAAATAATTTAACAGAAACCATTGCTACTTGTTTAATTCGTCGTTCTTTTACGACAAGAGCAGCTTTGAATGAAAAAGCTAATCTTCAGGCTCTGGATTCCTATTTTAATCGCTATGAAAAAACACATGATTTTAACATTAGTCCCTATCGTGAGTTGTGTAATATTTTTCATGTGTATATGTTTTTTATGGGGCATTCCAAAAGTCCCAGTCAACTTTTACCTCGCTATGAATTTTTCCACGATGCTTCTCTAGGTTCACCAACAAGCGTAGCACAAAAAATTCTTACTGCTATACAGTATTCAGGTGTATTTGCTGACAATGAACATTCATTTTCTATGTCTCCAGACGAAGAAGCCATTATTTATCTGATCCCAAGAGTTACTATGCAAGCTCACCGCGAATCAAAAAATATTGGTGAATATTTAACTCAACACACTAAACAATTACTTATGTCTCGATATAAAACTTTCCTGTCAGAAATTGTATAAGGAATATCAACTGTGAAAATCGTCGCTGGTATCAGTTTAAAAGGAATCAAACCGCGTGTATGGGATAGAACCTCAGAGTATTACCTTCCCCAACTACACGCGGTAATGATTTCCTACGCGGATTTTCACAAAATGCCTAAACGCAGGCGTGAGGCAATGGAAAAGGGACTGCACGAATCTCTGGGTATTCCTACTCAAGTTCAAATTTATCTTGATAACGGTGCTTTTTACTTTATAAAACGTGATGGTGAAACGCCAAGAAAAGAGTATGAAGAGTTTGTAGAAAAAGCTAAACCAGACTGGTATCCAATTCCTCAAGACTTTATTCCTACTCCCAAAATGACATTTAAGGAGCAGAAACAATGTTTTAAGCGCACAATGGAAATGAATCTGGCTTATAAAGACCATCCATCATACATTCCTGTTATTCACATTAGCGAATTGCTTGAAGACTATGTAAATGCAATCAAAGCACATAAGGAATTCTTAGCAAAACCATATATTGCTTTGGGTGGCATTGTACCAAATTTACTACGCGCTCCTAAAGCAATACCTTATCATAAAATTCTATCTAGCATTCAACATATACGCGAAGAATTTAAAAATACAAAACTTCATGTTTTTGGCATTGGTGGCACAGCAACTATACATTTAGCCGCTTTATTGAGCATTAACTCAGTAGACTCAAGCGGTTGGCGCAGTCGGGCGGCGCGGGGGATGATACAATTGCCTGGAACCGGAGAGCGAATTGTGGCTCCTTTAGGTAACTGGAGAGGCCGTCAAGTCAGTCAAGAAGAAGAAAAAAAACTAGAGGAATGTCTCTGTCCAGCTTGTCGTCAGTATAAATTAAATGGACTGAAAATAAGTGGTATGGAAGGTTTTTGTAATCGAGCTACTCATAACTTGTGGATACTACTGGAAGAGGCTCGACTAATTGAAGAGCATCTATATAATAGTGGGAATTATAAGGAGTGGTACAAGGAACACTTAGATAACACCATTTATCGTCCACTGATTGCTCAAATAGTGGAAAATTTGGAATCATCAAAAGAAGTTGGTAAAGGCTAAAGCTATGAAAGTAAGGGTTTGGCGACAATAGCGATCGCACCCTACCCCCTCAAAAAAGCGTGTAAAGCGCAGCTATCGGGCTCTTAATCGATCGCTCAAGAGTCAAAAACGCCACCTCTAAAGCTGAGTTTGCTCTCATTTACTTTGCATATTGTAATTATCACCAAAAGCTATAATTTTTTCTCACTAGCTTTCCGCTGCTCCCTTCGGGTTTTACAGCAAAAGTTAAATACGCCTGAGCTTATCTGCACTGAGCGAAAAGTTTTGTTACAATAGGTAAGCTGTTACAAATCGTAACTTATGCTGGTTTCTATTTTAATAATTGACGTTGCCCTCGTTGCCTGGTCTTTGCACTTAATGCAGGAGGCGATCACGCAACGGGAATTTTCACTAATGCTAGCCGGCACCCTAGTTGCGGTCTCAGCCGCCGCCCTGCTAGTCGTGTACTTCCTCATGGGGTCTTGTTTGAGCCATTTGACCGAAATATCGCAACACACTTACTAAATCATAGTAGGGGATTGACCATTGTCCAGAAGCGAGGAGACTTTTTTGAAAAAAAAGCCGAAAGCCTTGCCAATCCAGGGCTCAAAACTAATTTCCCCAAAAAGCTTGACAAATATTGGTCAGTTAAGGCATGATTGAGAGCGCGAAAAGAAAGGGGAATTAGCTCAGTTGGTAGAGCACTACAATGGCATTGTAGGGGTCAGCGGTTCGAGCCCGCTATTCTCCATAAACATTAGAGTAGGCAAACGGCACTGCCGTATCCTAATTGCTACCGAAACAGTACCACTGCGTGCTTAAATTTGATCGCGACTTGTACCTAAACAGCTTTGCCGTGTCGTTAAATTCGATCGCCCTACACACCGCGAAAACCAATTTTCCCGTAAAATCAAAACAGTCTACCCGCAACCAAAGCGCTACCTGTGGCAAAGTCAACTGAACCCAACAATCCAGAGAGTCCGAGCCAACTTGCCCGATCGCCTCTGTACGACCTATCATTACAACTCAAAGCCCGAATGGTGCCCTTTTCCGGGTGGGAGATGGCAGTACAGTACGCAGGCATCAGCAGCGAACACCAAGCAGTACGCCAGCAAGCAGGAATGTTCGACATTTCCCACATGGGAAAATTTGGTTTGAGAGGGAAACAAGTAATAGAAAAATTTCAACCCTTAGTACCCTCAGACTTGAGCCGCTTGCAACCCGGTCAAGCTCAATATACAGTCTTGCTAAATGCCAAAGGCTGCATATTAGACGACATTATTTTCTACTGCCAAGAACCAGACCCTATCACTAGCGAAGAACGTGCAGTAATCATTGTCAACGCCGCCACTCGCATCGCAGACAAAGCATGGATCACCACTCACTTAGAATTGAACGGACTCTGTTTTACAGACATCTCCGAAGATAAAGTTTTAATTGCCATTCAAGGGCCGGAAGCCGTTAACTATCTCCAGCCTTTTGTGGAAGACAACCTCGCACCAATTAAGGCATTCGGCCACTTAGAAACAAATCTGTTGGGACAGCCGAGTTTTATCGCCAGAACTGGTTACACCGGCGAAGATGGGTTTGAAATCATGGTGGAGGCCGAAGTAGGAAAAGAACTGTGGAAAAAATTGTTAACTGCTGGCGTTGTTCCCTGCGGTTTGGGTGCGAGAGATACCTTGCGTTTAGAAGCAGCAATGGCTCTTTACGGTCAAGATATCGACGACAATATCACGCCTTTAGAGGCTGGATTGGGTTGGGTTGTTCACCTCGACACCAAAGGCGATTTTATTGGGCGGGAGGTTTTGGAACAGCAGAAAGCGAGTGGAGTATCGAAACGGTTGGTAGGGCTAGAAATGCAGGGGCGGCACATTGCACGCCACGGCTATCCGGTAATATTTGAAGGTGAAAAAGTAGGGGAAGTTACTAGCGGTACATTATCGCCTACTTTGAATCGGGCAGTTGCCCTTGCGGTTGTTCCGGCAAAATTAGCTAAAATCGGTCAGCAATTAGAAATCGAGATTCGCGGGAAAAACTATCCGGCTGGTGTGGTGAAAAAACCATTTTATCGATCGCAAAACCGCCCGAGTTAAATTAACTAGGTAAGCCTTAATTCAGGGGCGTTGCTCATAGCAACGGTTCACAATAAAGTGTAAGTGTATATGTTGTTGTGGAACGGGCTTCTAGCCCGTTGCTCATATTGGTCGAGAAGATTCATCTACTAGCTTAGCAAATTGCCGCAAAGTTGCAGCATAGCGATCGCCCGCCACATCCATCAAATCATTATGACCGGCCCCATCAACCCAAAAATTTAATTTCGGCTGCTTCGCCGCTGCAAATAACTGCTCTCCATGCCAAAAATGCACCACCTCATCAGCCTTACCATGAATCACCAAAACAGGCGATCGAACTTTGCCAATCTTATCAATATTCACAAACTTGTCAAAGGGTAAAAGCGGAATCCGCGTCAACACCCGAAAAGCCGAAACAAAGGAACTTTCAACCACCAAACCGCCGACTTTTTTCCGCGAAGCCAAATCAATTGCCGGCCCACCGCCCACAGAACGCCCGTAAAGAATAATTTGCTTTGCAGGTATTCCCAACTGTTGGGTTAAATAATTGTAAGCAGCCTCAATATCACGATAAGTATTATATTCAGAAGGCTTTCCCTGGCTCGTGCCGTAACCTTGATAATTATAGGCAAACACAGCAAAACCGCTATCTCGAATCTCTCTCAGTAGCCACAAAATGCCGTCCAAGTCTTCCGCATTCCCGTGACTGTAAAGTATGGTATATTTAGCTTGCGGGTTAGGAAAATGAACAGCAGAAATTTTCACGCCATTAGCTGAGCTAACTTTGATAACTTCCATGCTATCACTCTGACTAGATGGGGGATGTTGGAAAATTAGCCGTTCTGAAAAAAAGAAACCGTAAAAACACATAAATGCGTAAATAAAAATTAGAGATTTCATAAGTCGTTTGACAGAAAATTCTCCGAAAAGCAAGCGTTTAATATTTTTTCTGTTCCAGTTAGTCATTACTAAAGGCTCATAGTTGAATAAGATTTAACTAATACTTTTTTATTGCGAGAAAAGACATGGCACTAACATACCCCGATGACTTGAAATACCTAGACACCCACGAATACATTCGACTCGAAGGCGAAATTGCCACCATCGGCATTAGTGCCTTTGCAGTTGACCAACTCGGCGATATCGTGTTTCTAGATTTGCCAGAAGTCGGTGCAGGGTTGGAAAAGGGCGAAGCTTTCGGTACAGTCGAGTCCGTGAAAGCCGTTGAAGACTTGAAAGCACCAGTTACCGGTACAGTCGTAGAACGCAATGGTGACATTATAGAGTCTCCCGAAAATTTGGCGGAAGACCCCTATGGCGCTGGGTGGCTGCTGAAAGTGCGCGTTGACAATCCCAGCGAAGCAGAGGACGCTTTCTCGGCCCCGGAGTATCGCAAAATGGTGGAAGGCGAGTAGTTAGGAGTTTTGGGTTTGGAGTGGGAATTTGGGGGTAGGGCTCGTTGATTCTTCCACAATCTGCCAGGGGTTTCAACCCCTGGCTAATAGCACAAGTCGTCTAAAGACGACTGAAATACCAAGCAGTTGGGCGAGGAGTTGCCATAAGTGCGGCTTAATCTACAGTCGTCTTCAGACGACTTTAGCTGTGAGACAGGGGTTTCCACCCCTGTCGGACTTTGATAGACGCAGAAAATCTTCCTTGTTTTCTTAGCAAAATGTTACAAACAAAGAAGAAAAGTCAATTCAGGAGAATCCGCCTTGGTACTCTACAGCCCTCAACTTGAAGCCAACCAGCAGCAAAACCTTTCCTCCATCAATGGTTTTGCGGGGCGCCACATTGGCCCGACACCCAGCGAAATCCAGCAAATGCTCAATGTTTTGGGCATTTCCAGCCTCGATGAGTTGATTGACAAAACGGTTCCAGGGGCGATTCGCATTTCTGCACCCCTACAACTTCCCGCAGCGCAAAGCGAGTACAGCGCTTTGGCAGAATTGAAAGAAATTGCGGCAAAAAATCAGGTATTTCGATCGTACATCGGCACAGGATATCACGACTGCATAACTCCCCCGGTCATCCAGCGGAATATCCTAGAAAATCCCGGCTGGTATACAGCTTACACTCCCTACCAAGCCGAAATTGCTCAAGGGCGATTGGAAGCTTTACTGAACTTCCAAACCATGATAATTGACCTCACGGGTTTGGAAATTGCCAACGCTTCCTTGCTGGATGAAGGGACAGCGGCGGCGGAAGCGATGGCGGTTAGTTACGGCGCCAGCAAAAATAAGGCAAAAGCGTTTTTTGTTTCCCAAGATTGCCACCCTCAAACTGTGGAAGTGGTGCAAACTCGCGCTAAGCCACTGGGAATTGAGGTAATTGTCGGCGACCATCAAAGCTTTGAGTTCGATCGTACAATCTTCGGTGCACTCCTGCAATACCCCGCCACAGACGGCGCAATTTACGACTATACCGATTTTATTCGATCGGCACACGAAGTCGGCGCATTAGTCACAGTAGCCGCCGACATTTTGAGCCTGTGCTTGCTCACACCCCCCGGCGAATTCGGCGCGGATATAGCCGTAGGAAGCACTCAGCGCTTCGGAGTGCCGATGGGATTCGGAGGGCCGCACGCAGCCTATTTCGCCACGCGAGAAGAGTTTAAACGGCAAGTTCCGGGGAGAATAGTTGGCGTTTCTAAAGATGCCAACGGCAAATCTGCTTTACGTTTGGCCTTGCAAACTCGCGAACAGCACATCCGCCGCGAAAAAGCCACCAGCAATATTTGTACTGCTCAAGTTTTGCTGGCAGTGATGGCGAGTATGTATGCTGTTTATCACGGCCCGTCTGGACTGAAAGACATTGCTGAGAAAGTATGGAGTTTAACGGCACTTTTGGCATCCGGTTTAAGAAGTTTCGGATACACAATTGGTTCTCAACATTTCTTCGATACTTTGCGGGTAGAATTGGGAGATAAACCGCTGTCAGAAATTCTAGAAGCTGCTAAAGTTCGCAAAATTAATCTCCGAATTTTCGATAATTCGACAGTGGGAATTACTTTAGATGAAACTGTCACCGTTGAAGATGTGCAAGAGTTGTGGAAAATATTTTCACAGGATAAGGATTATATCAGGCCGGACGGGCAGAAGGCTCTCAACATTCCCCTGGATGCCGACGCATTGAGTGGTTATTTGACATTACCAGATTTTTGCGATCGCACTAGCAGCTATCTCGCTCATCCAGTTTTCAACAGCTACCATTCAGAAACTGAACTTTTGCGCTATTTGCACCGTTTAGAAGCCAAGGATTTATCGCTAAATACATCGATGATTCCCTTGGGTTCTTGCACAATGAAATTGAATGCAACAGCAGAGATGATGCCGGTGACTTGGGCGGAATTTGGTAAGATACATCCCTTTGCACCCCGCGATCAAACTCGCGGCTATCAAATGATGTTCGTGCAACTAGAACAGTGGCTGGCAGAAATCACCGGTTTTGCGGGAATTTCTTTGCAACCAAACGCCGGTTCCCAAGGCGAATACGCGGGTTTGTTAGTTATTCGCCAATACCACGAACACCGAGGCGAATCTCACCGAAATATCTGTTTGATTCCCCAGTCAGCCCACGGTACAAATCCGGCTAGCGCGGTGATGGCGGGGATGAAAGTAGTTGCTGTCGAGTGCGATTATCAGGGCAATATTGATGTTGCTGACTTACATAAAAAAGCCGAAAAACACAAAAATGACCTGGCGGCTTTGATGGTGACATATCCATCTACGCACGGCGTTTTTGAGGAAGAGATTAAAGAGATTTGCGATATTGTCCACAACTGCGGTGGACAAGTTTATATGGACGGCGCAAATATGAATGCTCAAGTTGGTTTGTGCCGCCCTGGTGATTTTGGTGCTGATGTTTGTCACTTGAATTTGCACAAAACTTTTTGTATTCCCCACGGCGGCGGCGGGCCGGGAATGGGGCCAATTGGGGTAATGTCTCATTTGGTGCCTTTCTTACCTTCTACTGATGAAGAATTAAAATCTTACCCCCCCCAACGGAGGCGCGAAATATCTCAATCAGTTGGTGCTGTTTCCGCAGCACCTTGGGGAAGTGCTAGCATTTTGCCTATTTCTTGGATGTATATTCGGATGATGGGAGGAGTGGGTTTAACTGAGGCAACAAAAGTAGCAATTCTTAATGCTAATTACATGGCGCAGCGGTTAGCATCTTATTATCCGGTTTTGTACAAAGGGAAAGCTGGTTTGGTGGCGCACGAGTGTATTCTAGATTTGCGATCGCTCAAAAAATCTGCGGCTATTGAAGTCGAAGATATCGCTAAACGTTTGATGGATTACGGCTATCACGCGCCGACGGTTTCTTGGCCGGTCGCTGGTACGGTAATGGTGGAACCGACGGAAAGCGAATCGAAGCAGGAATTAGACCGTTTTTGCGAGGCGATGATTGCGATTCGAGGCGAAATTGCGGAGATTGAAAACGGTAATGTTGACGCGCAAAATAACGTCTTGAAAAATGCGCCGCACACCGCAGAATCTCTGATGGTTGATGAGTGGAATCGTCCTTATACTCGCGCGCAAGCGGCTTATCCGACCTCTTGGACTCGCGAACATAAGTTTTGGCCGGCGGTGGGCCGGATAGATAATGCGTTTGGCGATCGCAATTTTGTCTGTTCTTGTTTGCCAATGGAGGCTTACAGCCAAGGTTAAATAACTCTCTACGGGTGCGAATTAGGCTTTCCATCCCCTCTAGCCCCCCTTCTTAAGGGGGGACAAGAGTTTTCTGTCAAATCGATATAATCCCCGACCCAAAATCGATATGAGTTCTAAAATTACTTTAATTCCCAATGTAAGATTGGCTGATAGTAGTTTTGCAAAAGGACGGGGTTTGATTCACCGGGATTTGAAGCCTGAGAATATTTTTCTGGCGGATGTGGGAGGGAAACAAGTTGCAAAAATAGGGGATTATGGGTTAGCCAAAGCTTTTGACCAAGCGGGTTTAAGCGCTTAAACTCGGACGGTAATGCTGCCGGTACGCCCTGTTTTATGCCACGATAAAAAGTGCTTGATTATAAGTATGCGAAACCAGAGGTTGATGTTTGGGTGGCGGCGGCTTGTTTGTATGTGATGATAACGGGTGAGTTTGCGCGCAATTTGCAGGGTCAAAACCCGTTTGTGGCGGTTTTGCAAAATGATGCGGTGCCGGTGGGCGATCGCACTTCTGCGATTCCTCAACCGCTAGCCACAGTTATCGATCGCGCTTTAATGGACAATCGTGAAATTTATTATAAAAGTGCGGCGGAATTTAAACAAGCCCTATTCCATAGTATATCGTAAATTATGGTTTGACTACCAATAGGTTTTCAGAAACCCGGTTTGTTCAAGAAACCGGGTTTCTTGGTATTCTCAATCTGCCATCACAGACAACACATACTCTCCTTGATTTACTGACTGATTTGTCGAAACATCAAAAATGAAAACATCCGACTCCGCACAAACATCAACCAAACTCGGAAATTCCCCATTCTTATTAAAGCTGAGAATTTGATAAAGCCGATCGCCCTTTTTGACATAACTCCCCAATTGCACTCGATTTTGAATCATCCCGCCCGCCGGCGCGTAGTATTTTATCACCGAATTTTTGGGGGTAAAAATAACTTGATGATTCGCAGTTTCCGGGAGGGAAAATCCATCTATTTTCAATAAACCCTTACTGGCTAAGTAATTTTTGATGCCCCGGAAGCCATTCGCCACCGACTCGGGATTCATTTCCATCCCCGAACCTAATTCTAAAGTCCAAGCTTCCACGTCAAATTTGAGCGCACTTCCCAACTCTGCCAAAATCTTCTCCAAAGCCAGCCAAGGCTTGAGAAACGCCTCGTCAAAAGCATCGCCATCGTACTCGTCAAACAAGATTGCCCGATCGAGCAAAAAAGCTTTTGCACTCTCCTCGCGGGAATTAAAACAGTAAAGGTAATCTAAACTTTGATTCGTAGAACTGTGCAAGTCCAGCACATAGTCAGCATCCAAACACAAAGATTGTAGCTGATATCGGTAAAGTTCGCTGTAGGGGCGGCAACTAGGAGCGTTAATTTTTGCCAACTCTTTCGCAAAACTCAAAGCCATCGCTTTTCTGTAATTAACTTTGACAGTATCGGCATCGAGATGGATGTGAGACTTCGCAAAACCCAGAATATCTTCCCCTTGTTTTTCAAAATCCCAGAAAATCCGGTTCCAATTTACCCCATCATAAAGATTGTACCGACCAGGGGAAAAATGGTGCGATCGCTGACTGACACCTACAGGATTACAAACAGGAACTAGCCAAATTTCCCCGCTTAACTGACTGCTGTCCAAAGACATTAAAAACTCAATTAATTGGTAAATCACAGCATTACCACTAATCTCAGCGCCGTGCAGGTTAGATTGGAGATAAGCTTTTTTGCCGGGAAGCGCACCTTGAAACTGATAGACTTGCAGTGAAAGCCGATCGCCCGAAGCAAGCTGCACCACAGGAATAGTCGAAATAACAGGAATCATAGACAAGACTCCGAGAGAGGGAACACGTTTAGAAAGGCAGGTGAGACTTGGCAAAACTAATCTTCCCCATTGAAGCATTGATCGGCTTCTAGCTTTTTGGACCGATTAACCAGTAAGTAATCATTTCTCCCCGACCCTTAATAGAAATAGTACCTCTTCGTTCCAGCACATACAGGTCTTTCAAATGAGAATATGTGGTCTCTGTTACCTGAATATAGCCCGGTTTACCGTGAGACTCCATGCGAGAAGCCACATTAACGGCATCTCCCCACAAGTCATAAATAAACTTCTTGATGCCAATCACTCCCGCAATGACGGGACCAGTGTTAATGCCAATCCGTATTTGTAGTGAATTTCCTAAATTGTTAGGTATTGTTTTCATGTAAGCCTGCATTTCTAAAGCCATATCCGCGATCGCCCTGGCATGATCCTCACTGGCGATTGGCAATCCACCCACCACCATATAAGCATCACCAATGGTTTTAATTTTTTCTAGACCGTACTTTTCCGTCAACTCATCAAAAGCCGAAAAAATTTGGTTCAATCCGGCAACTAATTGCATAGGTTCCATTTGGGCTGAGAGACTGGTGAAACCAACAATATCAGCAAAGAGAATCGTCACTTCTTCAAAATGTTCTGTGGGAGATTCTGCCCGTTTCAAGCGCTCGGCAATTGTGGCAGGCAGAATATTAAGTAAAAGCTGTTCCGATCGCTCCTTTTCTTTGCGTAGTTCTGCCGTGCGGATTTCCACTCGATTTTCTAACTCCTCATTAGCTAAGCGTAGGGCTTTTACAGATTCCTTGAGTTTGTCGGTCATGCTGTTGAAAGAATCCGCCACAATAGCAACTTCCTTAATCGAGCCAGCGTCAACTTTTTGGTCGAGATTACCTCTGGCAACTTCTTGAGATGCCTCAGCAAGTTTTAATAATGGGTGAGTAATCCAACGGGCAGTGAGAATACCGATCGCGATCGCGACGAGTAAGGCTATTAAAACTAGCACGATCGTATTTTGGGTGTTTTCATAGATTTGTGCCATAAAATCTGCTTCTGGAATCACCACCGCAATCAGCCAATCAATACCTTTGCCATCCTTGAGGGGGGATACCTGCACGAACTGTCGCTTACCGTTGAGTAGGTAATCGCCTTGTTGCGATCTTTCAATGCGATCGAAGCTGCCAAAATACTGCTGCAAATATTGGGCAGTTTCTCTGACTACGGGTTCTTCGCTTTGAATCGCCATCACCAGCTTGGCATTTTCCCCTTTGCCCACAGTCAGAGGTTCATTGGTGGAGCTAGAAAGCATGGAACCTTTGCGATCCATAATGAAAGCATGACCTGTTTTGCCAATTGCCAGACTAGCTAAAAATTTCCTTAAATCTTCTAAAAGCACCACATCCGTGGCACAAACCCCTAAGATGTTTCCCGTACTATCGTACACTGGCTCGCTAGCTGTAATCGTGGGCAATCCGCCGGAAAAATCCAGGTAAACCTCACTCCAAATCTGTCGTTTTGCTTCTATGGCGGCAATGTACCAAGGACGTTTGCGCGGATCGTAGGGGCGGCGTTTTTCTAGCAACTGCTGCCGATTGCCCCGACTATCCATAGCATAATAGTAAAAATTGTAGTCGCTCTCTTGATTGCTAACAGACATGACGAGCGTTGCAGAACCTTGATAAAACAGGCGAGATGCCCCCAGATATTGCCCTTGGGAGTCACCGCAGTAGGATGAATCAATAAAGGTAGAAATTTGTATCTGGGTCATAAATTGCTTGGCATTGCTGGCATTAACCATGTCAAAACTATTCTCAGAAAAAGCTGCTCCATTCAACTGATTAAAGTCGTGGGATCTACCTAGATATTTTCTTAATTCTCCATCAATCCGGGCAGTGAGTTCATTGCGTAATTGGGCTGCTAGATCGTTAACCGCTTTTTGACCGCTGCGAAAAGACAAATAACTGACTAAGCCCACAGTTCCAGCGATCTGCAATACAAAGGGCAAAACAAGGGCGATGCGGAGCCGGAACCTGCGATTTTTGATTTTCATCTAAAAAAAAACGTGAAGTTTCTGAGATTTACAGGATTTACGCATAAACCCTATTTATAGGGTGTGCACTGCACACCTTACGCCATAAATAGCGTGTCAAAATACTTGGGGCGTAATTCCTGATTTATATTCTTTGTTAATATCATGCTAGATATAACCCTTTGTTTCACGAACGGCACCTTGGAACTGATAGACTTGCAGTGAAAGCCGATCGCCCGAAGCAAGCTGCACCACAGGAATAGTCGAAATAACAGGAATCATAGAGAAGGAAGTTCGGCAACGGATTCTGTAACGGATGTAACGGATGTCAGGAAGAGGGAAAAGGAAGTGGGAAGAGGGAAGAAGTCAAGCGTGAAGAAGGCAAAATTTTTTTCTTTCTTCTGCCAACTGCCAATTGCCAACTGCCAACTGCCAACTGCCAACTGCCAACAGACTTATTCCTTCATAGCCGATTTGCGGGCGTTGGTCTAAAATCAATACAGTCCTCTGCTGACTTGCTTTGAGCAAGATTTAAGCATACTTATCCTGAAACCTTATAATAATCCTTGTGCAAGACACTGCCCAGAACCGCCCAGAGCTGGATCTGAAGACCATATTTCCCTTCGAGCTAGATAACTTTCAGAGAGAGGCGATCGCCGCCCTCGATGCAGGTAAATCCGTTGTCGTGTGCGCTCCCACAGGCTCTGGGAAAACGTTAATCGGGGAATACGCCATCCATCAAGCACTCGACCGGGGGCGGCGCGTCTTCTATACCACTCCCCTCAAAGCACTCTCTAACCAAAAGCTGCGCGACTTCCGCAGTCAATTTGGAGACGACAACGTAGGTTTGCTGACGGGCGACATCTCCGTCAATCGAGATGCGCCGATTTTGGTGATGACTACCGAAATATTTCGGAATATGCTCTACGGTACGCCGATCGGAGAAGTCGGTACTTCCCTCACCGGAGTCGAAACCGTGGTGCTCGACGAGTGTCACTACATGAACGATCGCCAGCGTGGTACTGTCTGGGAAGAATCCATCATCTACTGTTCGAGCGAAATTCAACTTCTCGCCCTCTCAGCAACCGTTGCCAATAGCGAGCAACTCACAGACTGGATTAACAAAGTCCACGGGCCCACAGAGCTCATCTACTCAGACTTTCGGCCAGTGCCGCTGCAATTCCACTTCGCCAACCAAAAAGGGATATTTCCCCTGCTAGACGACACCGGCAAAAGAGCCAATGTCCGGTTAGTCCCCAAAAAGAAGGGGCAAAAAGTAGAAAGAGGCAGCATTCCCACTCCGAGTTTGACCGATGTTTTATCCCGGTTGGACGATCGAGATATGCTACCAGCAATTTACTTCATCTTCAGCCGTCGCGGGTGCGACCAAGCAGTCGCAGAAGTCGGCAATTTCTCCCTGGTTAACGAAGCCGAAACAGCCGAACTCAAACGCATCATTGACGATTTTTTACAGCGAAACCCAGAAGCAGAACGCTTCGGTCAAAAAGAAGCACTTTTAAAAGGCATTGCCGCCCACCACGCAGGCATTTTGCCCGCTTGGAAAGGCTTGGTAGAAGAACTCTTTGGCAGAGGTTTGATTAAAGTCGTATTTGCCACCGAAACCCTAGCAGCCGGGATTAATATGCCCGCCCGCACCACAGTCATTTCCACCCTGTCCAAGCGCACCGACAAGGGACACCGACTGCTAAACGCTTCAGAATTCCTGCAAATGGCCGGCCGGGCGGGTCGGAGGGGCATGGACAAGCTGGGGCACGTGGTCGCAGTTCAGACGCGCTTTGAAGGCGCAAAAGAAGCCTCTTATTTGGCAACAGCCAAAGCCGACCCCCTCGCCAGTCAGTTTACCCCCAGCTATGGCATGGTGCTGAATTTACTGCAAACTCACACTCTCGACGAAGCTCAAGAGTTGGTAGAGCGAAGTTTTGGTCAATACCTGTCTACCTTGTACTTGCAGCCGCAGCAAGAAGAATTAGACCGATTGCAAACAGAATTGGCGGTGCTAGAACAGTCCCTGGCGGCCGGAGGAAATGTCTCCACCCTGGAAAAAGAGCTCGCCCATTACGAAAAATTGCAGGCAAGACTCAAAGAAGACAAACGTTTGCTCAAAATTCTATTGCAGCAAGCTGAAGAAGCCAGATTTAAGGAGATGTCCGTAGCTGTGGCTTTTGCAGTGCTCGGCACGGTTCTGAGTCTCAAAGGCAAGCACGTTCCGACAGCCAAACGATCGCACACAAATCCTGTACCCGCCGTATTGGTTGCCAAAACCCCAGGTTCAGGCCAAGCACCAAATTTGGTGTGCTTGGGCAAAGATAACCGCTGGTATGTCGTCGCCATTAGCGATGTCGCTACCCTGCACGCCGAATTACCTCGCTTGAGCGTAGCAGATACCTTGAACCCGCCCCCGGAAATGCCCCTGAGACTTGGCCAGTGCCGCTTGGGAACTGAAGAAACTGCTTCAATTGCTGCATCGATCCCACAATTGCCGACACCAGAACCGAGCCCAGAGGCGATCGAGCAACAGCAGAAAATCGCAGCCCTAGAAGCTAAGCTAGAAATTCACCCGGTTCTAGAATGGGGCAATCCCGGTACTTTGCTCAAACGCCAGCGCCGCCGGGAAGAATTGAAAAAAGAAATACGCAAAAGCGAACAAGAGTTAGAAAAGCAACGAGCTCGCTACTGGGAGCAATTTCTCAATTTAATTGACATCTTGCTGAATTTCGGCTGCTTGGAAAGAGTAGTTTCGGCAACTGGAAACCGAGATGACTCCTCCGACAGGTTAGTGCCCACAATCTTGGGCCAAGCTTGCGCCGCCATTCGTGGCGATAACGAACTGTGGCTGGGTTTGTCCCTAATGTCTGCGGAGTTTGACGAACTCGACCCCCACCACCTCGCTGCTGCTTGCGCGGCCTTAGTTACAGAAGTTTCCAGGCCCGACAGTTGGACTCACTACTCGCTGTCGCCGGAAGTTTTGGCACCTTTGGACAATCTGCAAAAAGGCTTGCGTCGCCGATTGTTTCAAGTGCAGTACCGTCATGAAGCTGCAATCCCGATTTGGCTGGAACGGGATTTAGTGACTTTGGTCGAACAGTGGGCTCTGGGTGTTGAATGGCTGGAACTGATTAGCCATACGAGTTTGGATGAAGGGGATGTGGTGCGGATTTTGCGCCGGACTTTGGATTTCTTGTCTCAGATTCCTCATGTTCCTCATGTTTCGGATGCTTTGCGGAGGAATGCTTGTCGGGCGATGCAGTTAATCGATCGATTCCCCGTGAATGAAGCTGCAACTTAGAAAATTGTTGACAGTTGACTGTTGGCTGTTGGCTGTTGACAGTTGACTGTTGACTGTTGGCTGTAAGCTGTGCGGCATCTAAATTGTATTTTTGGTTCTTCAACCCAAATGCACCCAGGTTTTAATCTAAAATCGTTTCCGGTGGCATCGCTATTGTTCAAATGTCCAAACAGTCAACTGTCAACAGTCAACTGTCATGAGGAATAGATCCAGATTTAAATCCAAAATCTAAAATCCAAAATCTAAAATCCAAAATCTAAAATCTAAAATCTAAAATCGCTCGATCGCACTTTTTCCTGATTCAGGTTGCAGGGCAGGATAGAAAATTGTATGGTGCGGATCGATCGCTCTTAATTGTTATTGAATTTTTGTCTAGCGGTGCGCTGGGTAATTCTCATACTTATGATGCAACAAATCAAAAAGCCTCATCAAATGCCTGATGCCTGCTCCCAGGCTAAAAAAATTCGCTTTTTCACTTTCTTGCAAAGAGTCTTAATTGGAATTCTAGCGAGTACATTACTCAATCTCTTCATCCTATTTCCCTCTCCGAGTTTCGCAGAAGTAGTTCTGGGCGTTGTTCGCAGTTCCGAGAATTCTCCCGATTGGGTAAAGATTACCACCCGCCTCTGGGAAAGCGGCATTGCTTACAAACCAATCAATCTGGAAGAAATCAAAAGTACGGCAGATTTAACAGGCGTTAACGTGCTGTTTTTGCCCAACATTGAAACTTTGACTCCGGCGCAAATTAAAGTTTTAGAAGCTTGGGCATCCCAGGGCGGCCGCTTGATTGCTTCGGGCCCAGTCGGTCGCAGTTCCCCGGCCTTGGTGCGCCAATCTTTGCGATCGCTCCTTGGGGCCTATTGGGCTTTTCCGTTAACCCAGCCCGCTACCCCGCAACCGCGCAGCCGCTGTCGGGATCTTGCTTGCACTACTTCTAACAATTGGGTGCCGACTGCACAACAAAATGCTTCTGTCCAAGGCGGTGTCTTGATTCCGGCTGATGCGAACAGTCAAACTATTGCTACTTGGAAAGATAGTTCCGGTTCCTCCGCAGCCATTGCCACGGATCGCGCTACCTATCTCGGCTGGCGCTGGGGTAGCGACGGTTCGGGAAATGTAGATAAGGCTTGGCTGCAAGCCTCGATCGCCCGCTGGGGAGGCACAATCGCTGCCCAGCCATCTGCGCCGCCCACTGCTGCCGCGACCCCACTGCCAACTCCCCCCTCAAGAGTGACTAGAAACAGCCCTAGTTCGCCGCGTAATAGCCCGCTGAGCCGACTTTCTCCATCGGGTGCGCTTCCCGATCCAGTACCTGCAACTTTTACAGACCCTTCGGATCAGTCGGCGCCGGTGGGTTTGGACGTGCAGGTAAATTCCAATAAGCCGATCGTCAGCATTGAAGCGTACTTGATGCGCCAAGAACTCACCAACCTCCTCGGCCGGTTTGAAAGCGCCCTGACAGCATCTAATTCAGCCAATACCGCCATCAATCTCAATGCTGCTACCTCCCCTCAACTGGTGGCTGCAGAACAGGGCGGAGGTGGCCCGGCAGCCAGTCGCCCCCCTGTTCTGCAAGCGATCAGGGGGCGGGCGATCGCCCAAGCGCGGCAGGTTTTGCAAACTTTTGACCAACTCCTGCAAGAGCAAAACTACGCGGAGGCTAGAAAGCAGTGGGTGGAAGCGCGGCAGTTGCTGTGGGAAAATTACCCGAAGGAAGGACAGCGGGTTGGGGCGGAAATTCGGGCGGTTTGGCTCGATCGCGGGACGATCGTCGCAGCGCGATCAGAACAGGGTTTGGCGGCAGTGTTCGATCGACTCGCGGCCGCCGGTATCAATACTGTTTTCTTTGAAACATTGAATGCGGGATATACAATTTATCCCAGTCAAGTTGCACCGCAACAAAATCCCCTGACTGTTGGCTGGGACCCGCTGGCATCTGCGGTTAAATTAGCTCACGAGCGAGGCATGGAACTGCACGCTTGGGTTTGGGTTTTTGCCACAGGAAATAAGCGCCACAATACTTTAATTGGCAAGCCTAGTTCTTATCCGGGTCCCGTGCTTTCCGCTCATCCACAGTGGGCAAATATTGACAATAAAGGACGCACACAAAATCCTAACGATGGCAAATTTTATCTCGATCCGGCGAACCCGGAAGCGCGTAATTATTTGCTACAAATTGTCAGCGAAATTGCCAACAACTACAAAGTAGATGGGGTACAATTAGACTATATTCGCTATCCTTTTCAAGATGACAATGCGAATTTTACTTACGGTTACGGTATTGCTGCGAGGCAGCAATTTAGGCAGTTAACTGGTGCAGATCCGGTGAACATTTCGCCGAGTTCCGGCAGTTTGTGGCGGCAGTGGGTTGAGTTTAAAACTAATCAAATTAATAGTTTTGTAACTGACGTTTCTCAGCTTTTGCGGCAGAATTATCCGCGCACAATTCTGTCGGTGGCGGTGTTTCCCCACCCGGAAAGTCAGCGGATTTACAAAATTCAGCAAAATTGGGAAGTTTGGGCTCGTCAGGGCATTGTAGATTTGATTGTGCCGATGACTTATGCTTTGGATACGAACCGACTTCAGCGCATCACCGAACCGCTGGTAAATGAACAAATTCTGGGTTCGGCTTTGATTTCTCCGTCGGTTAAGTTGTTGACTCTCCCGGAAGTTGTGGCGATCGACCAAATTCAAGCTTTGCGCGATTTGCCGACAGGGGGCTATGCTATTTTTGCGGTGGAAAGTATCAGCAGCGGGATGCAGGGGTTTTTTAACCGCACTCAAGGCCCGCCAGTGCGCTCCACTTCTGCTGCGGAGCCGATTCCTTACCGACAGCCGTTTGCGGCGGCGGCTTCGCGGTATACTGCTCTCAAGCAGGAATGGAGTTTTTTGTTGGCTAACAATCAGTTGCGGGTGTCGGAATCTGAACTGAAAGTTTTGCAAAGTCGAGCGGATGAATTGGCGCAAGCTTTGAGCAAATTGGCGGCAAATCCTTCTAGGGAAAGTTTAGCAACTGCTAAAAGATTGTTGGGGAGTTTTCAATCTCAATTTCAATCTTCGATGCGCTTGCATTCTGCCGAAAATAGCTATCAGGTGCAAACTTGGCAAAATCGTTTGGAGAGTTTGGATATGCTGTTACGTTACGGCGAAAGGATGGAGTTGAATCGCAGGTAAATGCAGGTTTTTGGGCGGAGTTATTGTGTAGCTACTCTTGGTTCAAACTGAGATGTTGCACTATTCTTAATATCCCTTCTCTGGGCGGGCTCTCCTGCCCAACCCCTACTCCCCACAAGAAAGAAAATGTAGTTGTTGTGGCACAGGCATCTTGCCTGTTAAGCGAGAATGGTGCAAGATGTGAGTTCAAACTGAAATGTTTTACCATTTCGCTTAACAGGCTATTCGGGCCTGTGAAGCCAAGAGTGAGTTTGATATTGTGGGCCGTTGCTCTTCTGGCCCGCCCCTCCCAGACTTATGGAGAATGGTGCAATAAATCAGATGATTTCGACTTAGGTCGATCGCGCCCAATGATCTGTATCAGTAGTTACGAAAAAACTCTGAGTAGAAATACACTATTTTGATATAAATTGATCGACGGTGCTGTTGTCAGTAAACTACAGCAGAAGGAGAAAAGGAAGGGCAAAGGGAAGATGATTTCCAATCAAAACTCAAAACAATTTCCAATTCCCAATTCCTCTTAAGATGGCTATGTTTTCTAAACCGCTCAATCGCTTTGCTACCAAAATTATCGGCAAAGTTCCATTACAAACTGTGTTCGTGGTTCCTTTTTTAGTGCAAATTGTCGGCACCGTAGGAGTTGTAGGTTGGCTGTCGTTCCAAAACGGTCAACGGGCGGTCAACGATGTTGCCGCTCAGTTGCGGGGAGAAATTAGCGATCGCATCAAAGACCGCATGGAAAATTATATGTCAATTCCCCACATAGTCAATCACCTGAACCTTCAAGGCATAAAATTGGGGCAGTTGAACCTAGAAGACAACCAAAAACTAGAACATCATTTCCTCGAACAAATTCAATATTTTGATTCGATCAGCATCATTTACACAGGCAAAGAAAATGGAGAACATTCGGGAGCAATCCGCACTAAAGAGCTGACTTTGATATCTGCTGCCGACAGCTCTACTGGCAATAAATTAGCTCGATATACTGGTGACTATCGGGGAAATCGCCTTCAATTAGTGGAAATTTCACCAGATATTTACGACCCGCGAACTCGCCCGTGGTACATAGCTGCCGCTGCCGCCAAAAAACCTATTTGGACTCCAATTTATACAGATTTTTTGACGAGGGAACTGGCAATTACTGCTGCTTTGCCTATCTACGACGACGCTGGCAAGTTGTTAGGCGTAGCGGGCAGCGATTTGCTGTTTTCCCGCATCAAAGAATTTCTGGTTAGCCTCAAAATTGGCAAATCGGGACAAACTTTTGTCATGGAGCGATCGGGGATGTTAATTGCCACTTCAACGGCGAGTCAAGAATTCGTCGTGGAAGGTAAAGAAACTAGACGCATTAAAGCTTCAGAAAGCGAGAATCCGGTAATTCGCCAAACTGCACAACATTTAGATAAATCCTACGATAGCTTAGCTAAAATCAATAATTCTCAACAGCTTACTTTTGATGTTGATGGCAAGCGAAATTTTATTCAGGTAGCTCCTTTTGCAGACAATCGAGGCTTGGATTGGCTGATTGTAGTAGTTGTGCCAGAATCGGACTTTATGGAACAAATTAACACCAATACGCGCACGACTTTTTTGCTGTCGGTTGCAGCTTTGATCGGGGCGACAATTCTGGGGATTCTTACTGCTAAATGGGTGGTGCAGCCGATTTTAAAATTGAATGCGGCGGCGAAAGCTTTGGCGCGGAATGAATGGGATACAAAGCTCACTCTAAATCGCCAAGATGAACTCGGAGAACTTGCCACTTCTTTTAACAGCATGGCAGAGCAATTGCAGCATTCCTTTACTTCGCTCTCGGAAAGCGAAAACCGAGTAAAACAATTTCTCAATGCAGTACCGCTAGGGATTTTTATTGCCGATGGAAACGGTCAACCTCACTACATTAATCCTATAGGAGAGCAGCTTTTAGGTCAAGGACTTGTGGCAGCCGATGCCGAAAATTTGCGCCAATCCTACGGAGCTTATTTAGCTGGAACTCAGGAAATTTATCCGGCGGAACGCGACCCAATGTTAAATGCTTTGCAGGGTAAAAATGTCACTGTTGATGACATTGAAATCTGCTCTAAAGACAAAACTGTTCCCATGCAAATTTCGGGGACTCCTATTTACGACGCCCAAGGAAATATTATCTATGGAATGTGTGCTTTTCAAGATATTACAGAACGCAAACTAGCCGAAAAATTATTAAGGGAATACAACGACAATTTAGCAGTGCAAGTTGCAGAACGTACCGCCGATCTTGCCAAGGCAAAAGAAAAGTTTTCTAAAGCTTTTCGTTTAAGTCCTAATGCGATTACCCTGACTAGAATCAGCGATGGTCGCCACATAGAAGTCAATGAAAGCTTTTGTCGAATGATGGGCTACAGTCACGAAGAAATTATTGGAAAAACAGCGGTAGAACTCAATTTTTGGGCGAGTTTGGGAGAGCGGGATCGCATGATTTCAATGTTAAAAAACAAGACTGCCCTTCACAATTATGAGCTGAGGTTTCGCAATAAAAATGGTACAGAAAGAACGGCACTGCTGTCGATTGAAACCATCGATATTGAGGGAGAAGCTTGTTTTTTGTCTATTTCTAGTGATATTACCGATCGCCAAAAAGCAGAAACTGCTCTCCGGGAAGCAGAAGAAAAGTACCGCAACATTTATGAAAATGCTTTGAATGGAATTTTTCAAACTGCTATTGACGGAAAATACATCAGCGCTAACCCCGCTTTAGCTAACATCTACGGTTACGACTCGCCTGCAGATTTAATAGCAGCACAGCCGAATTTCAATAACCAGCTTTACGTGAAACCCAACCGCCGCGACGAATTTGCAGCGCTGATGAACGAGTACGGGATACTATCAAACTTTGAATCGGAAATTTACCGCAAAGATGGCAGCATAATCTGGATTTCGGAAAATTGTCGCGCTGTCTGCGATGAAGCAAGAAATCTACTTTACTATGAAGGTTTTATTAAAGATATTACTGATAACAAACAAGCGGAAATCAAAATGCAGCAGGCGAAAGAAGCCGCCGAAGCAGCCAACAAAGCGAAGAGTACCTTTCTCGCCAATATGAGTCACGAATTGCGATCGCCCCTGAACGCGGTTATCGGCTTTGCTCAAGTCATGATCCGCAGTAAAACGTTGTCTCAGGAAAATCAAGAAGATGTCGGAATTATCCTGCGGAGTGGCGAACATTTACTGGCTTTAATTAACCAAGTTTTAGACTTGTCAAAAATCGAAGCGGGACGCACGACTATTAATGAAAAAAGCTTCGATCTTTACCAACTAATCGACGATTTAGAAGATATGTTTGCTCTCAAAGCTGAGCAAAAAGGTTTGCAATTAATCTTCGACAGAGACGCAGAAGTTCCCCATTATATTTGTACTGATGAAGTTAAATTGCGGCAAGTATTAATTAATTTGCTCAATAATGCAATTAAATTTACTTCAGAAGGGGGAGTGTCGGTGCAAGTCAAAGCAGGAAGGCGGAATATACATAAAAACAGCACTGACCAATTGCCCGGCCGCTACTGGCTGCATTTTGAAGTTCAAGATACTGGTGCAGGCATTGCTGCTGAGGAAATTAATCAGTTGTTTGAAGCATTCGTGCAGACGAAAACAGGTAAAGATTCTCAGGAAGGAACGGGTTTAGGTTTAGCTATTAGCCGCCAGTTCGTGCAATTAATGGGGGGTGAAATTACTGTTAGCAGCGAGCTCGGAAAGGGTGCAGTATTTCAGTTTGATATCCAAGTTCATCTGGTTGAAGCTAGTGATATTGAAAGCAAAAAAACTCAACGTCGAGTTGTTGCCCTCGAACCGAATCAGCCGAGTTATCGTTTGCTAATTGTGGACGACAAACCTTTGAACCGCCAACTGTTGGTAAAACTTCTCAGTCCACTCGGATTTGAGTTGAGAGAAGCGAATAACGGTAAAGAAGCGGTTGATATTTTTATGGAGTGGGAACCGCATCTGATTTGGATGGACATGAGAATGCCTGTCATGGACGGCTACGAGGCAACGAAACAGATTAAAACTACAACTGGCGGGCAAGCAACGGCGATTGTGGCCCTAACTGCTAGCGTTTTGGAGGAAGAACGGGCGGTGATTCTTTCGGCGGGTTGCGATGATTTTATGCGGAAACCATTCCGAGAGGAGGACATTTTTGTGGCAATGGGAAAACATTTAGGAGTACGCTATATTTATGAAGATCCAACCGCAGTAAGTGCCGCAGGTGTAGGGGAGTCTAGTCAGGAGGTGCTGACACCGGAGGCTTTCGCCTCTCTTTCTCCAGACTGGATGGCCCAATTCAAGCAAAATATTTTGAGTGTGGACATGGAGGCGATCGCAACTTCGATCGCACAAATCGGCACTGTCAATCCCTCTCTTGCGGGCAAGCTTCAAGATTGCATTAATAATTTTGAATATGACAAAATTTTGAACATAATCGAACTCAGCGATAAACAGTAAATACCCGATGACTTCAACTTCACCTAAAACCAATCGAGCTAATATTTTAGTAGTGGACGATACGCCCGAAAATCTGCGGCTGCTAACCGGAATTTTGAGCGAAAAAGGCTATCAAGTTCGCCCTGTCCCCAACGGCAAGCTAGCATTATCGGCCGCTCAAAAAATGCCCCCCGATCTAGTGCTGCTGGATATTATGATGCCAGAGATGGACGGCTATCAAGTTTGCCAGGAACTCAAAGCTTCGGAAATTACCAAAGACATTCCTGTTATTTTTATTAGTGCGATTAATGACGTGCTGGATAAAGTTAAAGCCTTTGCAGTTGGAGGAGTAGACTTTATTACTAAACCGTTTCAGGTTGAAGAAGTTTTAGCCCGGATAGAAACTCATTTAAAAATTTGTTCTCTGCAACAAACTTTGCAAGAAAAAAATCAAGATTTAGCAACTGCCCTGCACCAACTCCAAGCCACCCAAGAGCATTTGATTCAATCGGAAAAAATGGCCGCTCTCGGACAACTAATTGCCGGCATTGCCCACGAAATTAATACCCCCCTAGGCATTATAGGTTCCTCTATCAATAATATAGCTAATTTTTCGGATGAGTTTTTACAAAACTTTCCTAAAATTTTTCAAGAACTTTCTCACGAAAACCAAGGTTATTTTTTTAATTTACTCTACAGAACTACACATCAAGAAACTTTATTTACGAGCAGAGAGAAGCGGAAATTTAAGCAGCAGTTGACGGGGGAGTTGATGGCAGAATTTGTGGAAAACTCCGAGGAAATTGCGGATACTTTAGTTGATATGGAAATTTACGAAAAAATAGAAGAGTTCTTGCCACTTTTTAAATCGCCGGATTGGGAAGTGGTTTTAAATAGTGCTTACCAGTTTGCGAGCTTTAAAAAAAGTATTAGCCTGATCCAAAGAGCAACCGCGAAGTCGGGGAAAGTAGTATTTGCCCTAAAAACCTACGCTCATTTTGATAGCAAACCAGAAAAAATCCAGGCGAACTTGCACGACGGCATTGAAACGGTGTTAACCCTTTATCAAAATCAACTTAAACACGGTATAGAAGTAGTTAAAAATTATGGAGATTTACCCGAAATTATGTGCTATCCCGATGATTTAAATCAAGTTTGGACGAATATCCTTTATAATGCCCTGCAAGCAATGGATTATAAAGGTATTTTGACCATTGAAACTCGGCAGCAAGAGGCAAATATTTTCCTCACATTTACTGATAACGGCAAAGGCATTCCCCCAGAAGTTATTCCCAAAATTTTTCAGCCCTTTTTTACCACTAAATCTGCGGGCGAAGGTAGCGGTTTGGGATTGGATATCGTGAGAAAAATTGTCGAAAAACACGAAGGCACAATTACTGTATATTCTGTACCGGGGCAGACAACTTTTACAGTCTCGCTGCCAATTTATTAAACAAAACTTACCTGCCGGGGCTGATTCCCGGTGATACTCGTCGCTGTCTCGCTGACAAATACAAGATTTATTGCGAGCAACCGGGTTTATCTTCGGAAGTCATATTAAAATAATACCACTTTAAAAAAAAATGTAACTGTAGGCAAGTTCCCAACCCTTAGGAAATTAGTCATTCCCATCTAAAATCTAAAATCTAAAATCTAAAATGGTATAAGATAGGGGACAGATATCCTACATCCTTGCCCGAAATCAATAACGTAAAAGCAAGTTATGTCGGTAAACCTACTAAAATTCAAGCAGAGAGGAAAAGATGAATAAGCCTATAATTCTTTGCGTTGATGATGAACCCGATATCTTGAATACTCTCAAGATGCAGCTAAAGAAGGAATTTAAAAATGATTACTTTTATGAATTAGCTGAAAGTGGTGATGAAGCTTTGGATTTACTTGAGGAGTTTCAAGAAGAATCTCAGGTGATTGTGGTTGTTTCTGATTGGCTGATGCCGGGAATTAAAGGTGACGAACTTTTAATTAAAGTTCACCAAAAATATCCTAAAATTATTAAGGTGATGTTGACGGGACAAGCGGAGGCAGCGGCAGTTCAGCGGGCAGTAAAAGAAGCAGATTTATACTGTTGTTTGTACAAACCCTGGCAAAGCAAAGAGTTAATAGAGACTATCAAATCTGGGCTGGCTAAGTTATGAAAAAACCTGTGATTGTTTGTATTGATGATGAACCGGACGTTTTGAACAGTTTAAAGATTGAACTGAAAAAGGCGATCGGCGATCGGTGTATTATTGAAACGGCGGAAGGGGGGGCTGATGCTTTAGATTTGCTGGCAGATTTGCAGGCAGATGAATACGAGATTGCTTTGGTGCTTTCCGATTATATCATGCCGGATATTAAAGGGGATGAACTGCTCAGAAGAATTCACGAAAGCTCGCCGGAGACGCTGACCATTATGCTAACGGGGCAAGCAGATTTGGAAGCGCTGAGTAATGCTATTAAGTATGCTAAATTGTACCGTTACATCCCTAAACCTTGGCAAAATGAAGACTTAAAATTAACGGTAGTAGAAGCAGTTCACAGTTATTTGCAAGACCAAAAGCTAACAGATGAAATTCATAAGCGGCAAGAAGTAAACGAGGAGTTAAAGCTAGCAAATGAGGCGCTGTCTGCGAGTGAAAGCCGCCTGAGTCAATTTTTAGAAGCTTTGCCAGTGGGGGTATCTGTTTATCATCCCGATGGCTCGATCGCCTATTTCAACCAGACAGCGCGGGATTTGCTGGGTGCAGACACTATCCCGGAAAGCACTGCGGAACAATTAGCTGCCACTTATCAACTTTATATTGCCAATACTGATGAGCTGTACCCGCCGGATAATCTGCCAATTTTGCGCGCACTGAAAGGAGAATCTGTCAAGGTTGACGATGTAGAAATCCGTCAAGATGGCAAAAGAATTGCGATCGAGATCAAGACCACGCCGATTTTTGACGCTAGCGGAAATATTGTTTATGCGATCGCAGCTTTTCAAGATATTAGCGATCGCAAACAAGCCGAAAAAATACTAGCAGAATACCACCACACCTTAGAAGCCCAAATTGACGAACGCACAGAACAACTGCAACAAGCCGCATTAGCTGCTGAAGCAGCAAACAAAGCTAAAAGCACGTTTATTGCCAATATGAGCCACGAGTTACGCACCCCTCTCAATTCTATACTCGGCTTTGCACAAATCATGGAACCCAGCCCCGATCTTACTGTCGAAAACCGAGAAAATATGAGAATTATTCGGCGTAGTGGCGAACACTTGCTAACCTTGATCAATGAAGTCTTAGACTTGTCAAAAATCGAAGCAGGGCGAATGACGCTCAACCCAAAAGACTTAGACCTTTACCGCTTGCTTGACGATTTGCAAGATATGTTTCAACTGCGGGTAAACAATCAAGAATTGCAGTTGCGTTTCCAGCGCGATGCTGACGTTCCTCAGTATGTGCGAACAGATGATATTAAACTGCGGCAAGTGCTGATTAATCTTTTGAGTAATGCGATTAAGTTTACGCAAAGAGGAGAAATCATCTTAAGAGTTATAAAGTTAGACAAATCGGGATTTATGGATTTATTGGACAGTCCCACATCTTGCTTTGATACCACAAGAAGTATTCGGGAATTTTCGACAAGTAGCAGTAACTTTGCCCGCCTAGAAGTGAAAGAAGAGGCTGAGAATTTAACTGTTAGGGGGTTTTTCCTTCTGTTTGAAATTGAAGATACAGGAGTTGGCATTTCTCCGGAAGAATTGGAGAATATTTTTAAGGCTTTTGTGCAAACAGCATCCGGTCAAAAAATTCAGAAAGGCACGGGTTTAGGATTGAATATTAGCCGTCAATTTGTCCGCCTGATGGGAGGAGAAATTGTCGTAGAAAGTCAACTGGAACTCGGCACCACTTTTAAATTTGAAATTCCAGTCGGTGCGGTTTATGCTGCTGATATTCCAGATCCGCAAATTCACCGCGAAGTTACTGGGTTGGAACCCAATCAACCGTGCTACCGGATTTTAATTGTGGACGATCGCGAAGACAACCGCCAACTTTTAGTCAAAATGCTTTCTCCTTTGGGTTTCGGGGTGGAACAAGCCACCAACGGCCAGGAAGCAATAGAAATGTGGGAAAATTGGCATCCGCACTTAATTTTGATGGATGTGCGAATGCCAGTGATGGACGGCTACGAAGCTACTAAACAAATTAAGGCTAGAATCAAGCAGAGAGAGCTAGAGCAGCAAGGAAACGGGGAAATGAATATTTCCGATCCTGACTCCCCGATTCCGAAGATTATTGCTTTGACAGCTAGTACAATTGAAGGGAGGCAAACGTTTGCTTTATTGGTCGGCTGCGACGATTTTATTAGCAAACCTTTCCGTAAAACAGATATATTTGATACCCTCACCAAACATTTGGGGGTGAAGTATCTCTACTCTAACTCAACGGACTTTATCTCAATAGGCGATCGAAATAATTTATCTGGCTCCCTCCCTAATGCTGGGCTTGCTTATTTGCCTAAACTTCCCGCAGAATGGATAGACAATATGAAGCAAGTAATCCGCAGTGCTGATTTTGACTTAATTGTCAGGACAATCGACGAAATAAGGGAGCCTCATCCTGAATTGGCGGAAATCCTCCAGGGTCATCTCGATAATTTTGATTACCAGAAAATACTCAATTTAATTGCCGAGGCGGAGGAATTAGATAATGCAGATCAAGGCGGAACAAACTGAAAACTATCAAGCAGATATTTTAGTAGTTGACGATACGCCAGATAATCTGCGTTTGTTGATTAGGATTTTGCAAAAAAATGGCTATAAAGTTAGACCTGTTACTAATGGTTTTTCGGCGTTAGATGCTATTCAATCTAGCGCACCCGATTTGATTTTACTCGATATTATGATGCCGGACATTGACGGCTACGAACTATGTAAAAAATTAAAATCACAACAGGAATTTAGGGAAATTCCCATCATTTTTCTCAGCGCGCTAGAAGAAGGAATAAATAAAGCAAAAGCGTTTGAAGTTGGCGGAGCAGATTATATCACCAAACCTTTTCAGGTAAAAGAAGTATTGGCGCGAGTAAGCAATCAACTTACTGTGCGTTCATTACAAATGCAATTGCAAGAAAAAAATCAAAAATTGACCGCTCAAAATATCCAGTTGCACCAGGAAATCGCTGAACGCCACCAGGTGGAAATGGAAACGAGATTGCTGCTGGAAGCCACTCAAGCTATTAGCAAATCTGAGGATTTTGAGTCGGCTATAGATGTGATTTTAGGTTTAATTTGCAAAACTATTGAATGGAATCTGGGCGAAGCTTGGATTCCTTGCAGTGAGGGCTTTTTAAAATGCGCTACAGGCAGGTACGTCAGTGACTCCAGTTTTGCCCAATTCCGACAAACAAGTTGGCAGTTGATTTTTGCTCCCGGTGTGGGACTCCCAGGTAGGATTTGGCAGTCGCAGCAGTCTGAATGGATAGATGATGTTTCTACTGCACCGGAACAAGTTTTTTTACGAGCGGAAATTGCGGTTAGTGTGGGATTGAAAGCTGCTTTTGGGGTGCCTATTTTGGCGGACAACCAAGTGTTAGCTATTTTAATTTTTTATCGCGAAAAAGTTCTGAAATGTCAGCCACGCTTGTTGGAATTAGTGAGCGCGGTTGCTACGCAGCTAGGTTCGTTGATTCAGCGGAAACAAGCTGAAGCAGCGCTGAAAGTGCAGCAAGGACAAACCGAGAAATTGCTGCTGAATATTTTACCGAAACCTATTGCGGATCGCTTGCAAAAAGAGCAAAAGTTGATAGCGGATCATTTTGATGAGGTGAGCGTCTTGTTTGCTGATTTGGTGGGTTTTACAGAGTTTTCGGCTCACAAAAGTCCGACGCAGTTGGTAGAAATTTTGAACGGGATTTTCTCGGAGTTCGATAGGTTGTCTGAATTGCACGGGTTGGAAAAGATTAAGACGATTGGGGATGCTTACATGGTGGTTGGGGGTTTGCCGACGCCGCGGGAGGATCATTCTGAGGCGATCGCACTTTTAGCTTTGGAGATGCAGGCAGCTTTGAGGAGGTTTAATGCCAAAATGGGAGAAAATTTTCAATTGCGGCTCGGAATTCACAGCGGTTCGGTGGTGGCTGGAATTATTGGGATTAGTAAATTTAGCTATGATTTGTGGGGGGATACTGTTAATGTTGCTTCACGCATGGAGTCGAACGGATTGCCTGGGAAAATTCAAGTGACTGCGGCGGCTTACGAGCGTTTGAAAGAGCAGTTTGTTTTGGAAGAACGGGGTCATATCCCGGTTAAAGGTAAAGGAAGAATGCTGACTTACTGGTTAATTGAAGAACAAAAGAAATCTTTTTAATTTTTTTTTGATGTAAATTTCAATTAATATGAAAAGTAGACCGCATTTATACTTTCAGGAGGGCTCATCCTTTGCAAAAAGTTGAAACAAAATCGCCGACAGCATGGAAAAAAGTCCTGGTTATTTTAATATCACTCGTAGCAGTAGCGGTACTGTCGATCGCTACTTTTATCGCTATACCCGGAGAAAAGACAATGTTTGCTGGAACAAGACCTGCCAATATCGGGATTCAGTCAGGAAAACTCGCAGCGTGCCCGAGTTCCCCCAACTGCGTCAGCAGCTTCAGTCAAGATGCCGAACACAAAATTGAGCCTTTGGCATACACTTCGTCGGCTGGTGAAGCGCTGGCAAAGCTCACAGGGGCGATCGACTCCTATGGAAAAACTAAAATTATCACGGCAACTGATAATTACCTGTATGCGGAGTTCACCAGCGCTTTGATGGGGTTTGTTGATGACGTTGAATTTTTGGTAGATGATGCAGCAAAAGTCATTCATGTGCGATCGGCTTCGCGTCTGGGAGAGTCGGATTTAGGAGTTAACCGCACAAGGATAGAAGCTATCAGAACTCAATTCAATCAACTCTGAACTTAAAATTTCTAGCTTCCCCGAAGCCCCTCTCCTGCAAGATGAGGGGCTTTGATATTTGTGTATTACTATATAAGGTTGATTTTTCACCACCTAGTTAACAATTATTAACAGTAGGCACAGCGCAAAGGAGTGTCCTGCAGGGGGAGTAGGACACAGCAATGCCGTGTCCCTACGGTTGGCTTTGAGTTTTAATAGTTGTTATAAGATTGACGATTGTAGAGTTTTAGAATCTTTAAAATAGCTGAGCGCGGTAGCACAGAAGCAGAGATGCCGTAGTATTCCTATAGTATTAAACAACCTAAATTATACACTTCTGACTTTAGGGAGAGGGAAGTGAACGAATTAATTTCTACTATTAATTTAAGTAGAGCAAAGAGGAAAAAACACATGGCACTTCAAAAATTAGCAGAATTTTATCCTAATTATCAGGAAGAAATCTTTGCTGGAGACGACATCAAGGGATTTGATGTTTATGCTGGCGACTCTGATGAAAAAGTAGGCACGGTTTATGATGCTTTGGTTGATGACAGTGGTCGTTTCCGCTATCTGGTAATTGATACCGGTATTTGGATTTTTGGCAAAAAAGTATTGTTGCCCATCGGCTCGGCCCGCTTCGACTACGGAGCCCGTCGCGTTCACGCCACAGGCCTTCGCAGCAAAGCTCAAGCAGAACAATTGCCGGCTTACAATGAATTAGAACCATTAGATTACGATCGCGAAGAACAGGTAAGAGGCGTCTACCGCAATCAAGAAACTGCCGCTGCAAGCACTGCAACTCCTGCTAGCTACGATCGCAGCAACTACAGCTACGATATCGACCGCCCCCTCTACGAAACCAACGAACAGCAGCACCAAAATCTCAAGCTTTATGAAGAACGCTTGATTGCCAACAAACACCGCGCAAAAACAGGCGAAGTAGCAGTTGGCAAGCGCGTAGAAACTGAAACAGCGCGAGCTTCAGTACCCATTGAAAAAGAACGAGTTGTAATCGATCGAGTAACCCCGGTAGAAGCGGGTCGAGTAGTCTCAGTCGGTGAGGCTGACTTCCAATCAGGGGAAGTTGCACGCATGGAAGTCTACGAAGAAACGGCCGACATTCACAAGGAAGCTTTCGTGCGCGAAGAAGTCAACGTCAGAAAAGAAGTTGTTCGCAGCACGGTTGAGGGCGAAGAAACCTTGCGTCGTGAAGAATTAGACATTAAGACCGATGGAACTGCGGTTGTAGATAATAAAAACATCTAAACCAACCGCAACAGCTATTGCATAGGAATTGCGCCTTAATGACATAATTCTGTCACCGCGCAGGTTTGATTGGAATGGTGGCGATCGCGCAATTCATATGTGAGCGGCGGGGGGGGTACAAAACTTGTCTGGTTTTGGCAACGTTTATGCACTTTCCCCGCCTTTACCAATTTCCCCTTACCAATTCATAATAAAAATCCCTAAGCAGGAAAGTTTAAAAAATGAACGGTCAAGCATCAGCCGAAAAGATAGCAAGTGCCAAATCAATAACCCGTCTCAACCGGGTGCCTGAAAAAGTCAGAACTAAGCTAAAAAGTTTTACCGTCAAAGACAACCAAGGTCTCTTAGTAGGCAAGGTTAAAGATGTCTATTTTGATGCTAACGGTCAGTTAAACTTTGTGGTGGCAGGGCTAGGCAGCGAAACTCCCCGCACTTTTTTATTAAGTATTAAGCTGCTAAAAAAAGTCGATTATCACCAAAAAGCCCTGTTTGTAAGTATCAATTCAGCTCAAGTCGAACTGCTGCCGGGAGTTTCGGCCAATCCGGGGAGTCAGTATTTAGAAAATGCCTCAGAAGCGCATAGTGAATTCAGCAACAGTGAGTTAACAAATCCCTCAACAGCTATGTCAAATCTAACAGATGCCGATCGCACCGATGAAACTTTGGAGACAGATCAGGATGAGGAAAACTTGGATATTGTCGATCAAGAAGTAATTCGCCTGCTAGAAGAACGATTGGTGATCAATCGCAGCAAGCGCAAAGTCGGCGAAGTCATAGTGCGTAAAGAAATTGAAACTCGGATGGTACAAGTGCCTATCCAGTGGGAAAAGCTGATTGTCGAACAAGTCGGCGACGATCCCAAGGTGTTGGCAGAAATAGATTTAGGCGAGGGAAGCATCACCGGTATAGATTTGACCGAGATTAAGAGCGATCGCCAGGAACCGACAGTTAAGGCGGAATTTACCTCTGTGCAGAAAGCTAGCAAAATCTTAAACTCGATCGCCTCTCAACCCCGTCACGGTTGCGTCAAAGTCCGCCTAGAACTCGTTCTCGAAGACAAGCAACTTGAGGAGACTTACCAAAAATGGATGACGGAACACCACTCAGAGAGTTAAAATATTCGTGCTTTTCCCTGTAGATTTTAGCTATTAGCGAGAAACTTAAATCTAAGAGCGGACTGTGGCGAGTCGTGCTGGGGAGAAAGTTCACCGCTATCTACTTAGATCATGTTGGGTAAATTAACCGTAATTTTGGTAGGGGCGGGTTCACCAATATCTATAATATAAGCCTGAGATCCGTAAACCCGTCCCGACCGGGATATTTAAATTTTTAGCGATCGGCCTCTAGACAAAATTTTACCGACTTGCGGTAAAATTGTGGTGGTCAAATTTAAAAGTATTTGAAAATGCCCAACACCATCTCCGACATTAAAGTAACAACGATCGCAGGCGAAGACAAGCAGCTAGGAGAGTACGCTGGCCAGGTACTCTTGATAGTTAATGTAGCTTCCAAATGTGGCTATACACCTCAATACAAAGGACTCGAAGAATTGAGCCAGAAATACAGCGCGGCTGGACTCCGTGTTTTAGGATTTCCATGCAACGACTTCGGCGGTCAAGAACCCGGAAGTAATCCAGAAATCGTCAATTTCTGTACTACCAAATACGGCGTCACCTTTGAATTATTTGACAAAGTACGCGCTAAAGGCACTCAGCAGCACCCGCTGTACGCTAAGCTTACGAGTGCAGTCGATCCCAAGGGTGAGGTTTCGTGGAATTTTGAGAAGTTCTTAGTTAGCAAACAGGGTGAAGTGGTTGCCAGATTTCGCAGCAGTGTTGGCCCCGATTCACCAGAACTAATCGCTGCTATCGATCGAGAATTGGCGAAATAAGAAGTTCGGCAACTAAGCAGAGTACAGGATTTAACTGATTTAACGGATGGATGTTTAGGGAAGAGAGAAGAAATTAATAGGCTTTTTTTCCAATAAGTTGAAAGCTATTTTTTTTCTTCTGCTCTTCCCCCTTGTGTGCAAGCACTCAACCATGAACAAATAGCGATGATTGTATTTAATTGGAGAACGGTTTAATTTAATGGAAAATACATCGGGATTAGATTTAGTTGTAGGTGTACTTGCCTTCGCAATTCTGGCAGGTGGTCTGGTCATGCTATTTGTAGGCATGGCATCCTTTCCTAAAGAAAAATAATACTAATCGATATGATGTGCGATCGCACGACCCGAATAAAAGTGTTGGTAGTGAGGACTTCAGTCCTCATAGAAATCGGAGGGTTCCAGTCCTGACTACCCACTGAAAATGCTTATTTTACATCAGACCATCTGAATAAATCAAACTCCTTTCAATTTGAACATTCGCAATTAATGACAATCATGCAAACTACCGAAAACAACGTCAAAATTGTCCTCGCGCCGGGCAATTTGCGCCGCGTTCACCATATCGCTTTAAACGTGCGCGACATGACAGCTTCCCGCCACTTCTACGGTACCATTCTTGGCCTGCACGAACTAACAGGTGCAGAAATTCCCGCAACTTTAACAGAAATGGTAGCGGCTGGTAAAGTCGCTAATTTCGTCACCCCAGACGGCACTGTTATTGACTTATTTTGGCAGCCCGACTTGGAACCGCCAAACCCAGACCCGGAGAAAGCTTTTACCCGCGCCAACCACTTAGCCTTCGATATTGATCCGGATTTGTTCGATCGCGCTCTGGAAGTGCTAAAGTCAAATCAAATTGCGATCGACAGCGGCCCCGTCACTCGCGCTACAGGACGCGGCATTTACTTTTACGATCCTGATGGATTTATCATCGAAATCCGTTGTGATGCAGTTTAAACAGTCGCTATCGGGTTCTCGGTAGTCCGTGTGCACCCTACTAAATTTACTCTTTTGATCGCGGTGCTCCGTACACATCCTACCTTTAGAGTTGTTTTATTTTCCGTCTTTGCTAATAGATTGCTTCGGCCAAGTAAACCGAAAAGTTGCTCCCTCACCTTCAGCAGATTCTAGGGAAATACTGCCCCCTTGACCTTCGACAATTTTTTTCACCAGCGACAAACCAATCCCAGTATTTTCAACTTTATCGCGAGCTTCCAAGGTCTGAAAAATTACAAAAACTTTATCGTGATATTGAGGAGCAATCCCCGGCCCGTCATCCTCTACAGAAAATTCGTAAAAATCATCTAAGTCTTTAACCGATATTTTTACGTGACCGGATTCAGCTCGGTTGTGCTTAATTGCGTTGCTAATTAAATTAGAAAAAACCTGCTGCAACAGCAATCTTTCTGTCACAAAATTTGGCATTCCCGGTTCAACTTTCACCTCAAATCCCGATGGTGGCGCCAACGAATCAATAATTTCTGCTAATAACTTCTCAACCTTTACCATTTCTGAAGGCACTTGAATCCGTCCGACGCGGGAATATTGCAGCAGCCCCTCAATCAAACCTTCCATCCTGTGAACTCTGCCGCGCAGCAGGTTCATTTGGTGTAGAGTATCCTCTGTCATCGACTCGCTGAGGTCCTCTTCTATCCAAGTGCTGAGATTGGCGATCGCCCTGAGCGGCGCTTTCAAATCGTGAGAAACTACATAAGCAAACTGGTCTAATTCTTGATTCCGCTTTTTTAAACTATTCGTCGTTTGAGCCAGATTTTGGGCTGTCAACCTCAATTCTTGAGCGCGCAACCGCAGCGATTCCTCCGCTTGTTTGCGATCCCTAATATCTTCTACCACACCCATCAGAAATTGAGTGCCATTTTGTTCTCGCAGCAGCGAAACCGTCAAGTTTGCCCACAGCAACTCTCCGTCTTTGCGGATGTAACGCTTTTCCAGAGAGAAATTTTCAATTTCTCCTGCTAACAATTGGCGCAAAAGTTCCAGTTCGCTTGCCAAATCTCCAGGCCAAGTAATATCCTGAAATTTTTTCTCCTCCAATTCTTGGCGGCTGTAGCCCAAAATTTCGCAAAGTTTTTGATTGACTAACAGAAATTTGCCTTCCACACTCGCTTGAACCATGCCGACTGCCGCCTGTTCAAAAGTAGCGCGAAACCGCTGCGCGCTTTGGGCTAAAGCAATTTCTGAGCGTTTGCGATCGCTAATATCGTTGCTAATTTCCAAAATAGCCACGGGTTGATCTTGATCGTCGTACTGCAAAGTCCAGCGGCTTGCCACCGTTATTTTTGTGCCGTCTTTCTTGGTTCGCACCAGTTCTCCTTGCCAAGAACCCTGCTCGAAAAACACTTTTTGAATTACCTCAAAAGGTTGAGTCCATTCTGTTTGTAAAAGCTTGTGAATATTTTTTCCTATTGCTTGCGACTTCCGCCAGCCGTAGAGCCACTTTGCCCCCGAATTCCAATAAGAAATCGCCCCCTTCAAGTCTAGTACGGCGATCGTATCGTTTGCCAAATCCAGCATTTGCGCTTGCTTTCGCAGAGTTTCCTCGGCTTGTTTTCGTCCTCTGGCATCGCGGCAAATAGCAATAAACAAGTGTTGATCTGCCAGACGCATTTCACTGACAGCCAACTCCATCGGAAACTTCGTTCCGTCGTGGCGAAGTCCAACTGTTTCTTGCTGATAAGTCTTCAGGGTAGTATCGGGATGTAACACAAAATATTCGATTGAATAATCCCCCACGGTGCTGTACGGCTGCGGTTGAGATATCAGCCGCCGCAAGTTTGAGCCAATTATTTGATCGGCTTTCTCGCCAAAAATCTTTTCTGCTGCCCTATTAAAAGACTCAATATTTCCCCGTTCGTCCAAAGTAATAATACCGTCAGCCGCATTGTCAACCACAGCTTGAATGCGACTTTTACTTTCTTCCAAGCCAGCTTCCCGCTTCCTCAATTCCTTCTCTAAACTCTCAAATAAATACCAGGAAGCCCCTGCACCCAAACAGTTGAAAAGCAAACCAGCAAATTGCAGAAAATTAGTGAACTCTCTCAACTCCCGTATTTGCTTATCTACAACTTTTTGGTAGGCTTCGCTGGCATCAGCAAACGCATTAATTTTTGCGCGCAGGTTATCCAGGTTCGATTTGCCTTGAACGAACACCTGAATTATTTCCGGCGACTGCACCCTTGTTGCCGAATTGTCTAGCTTATTCAAAGTGTTTTGTAAGAAATTTAGATGTTGTTCGCTACTTTTTTTTATATCTTCAAATCGCTGAGCTTGCAGTTGATTTCCTTGAACCATAACCTTGAGTTTAGCCAGCAGCGGAGGCAAACTCTTCTTTGCTTCTAAGTAGGGTGATATAAATTCGCGACGTTTCGTCAACCCGTAACCCCGAATGCCCGTCTCTGCATCCACCATCGTCGCTAACAAGCGGTTAGTTTCCTGAAGTATTATTTTATTAGTATCTGCTCGCTTTCTTAGGTATAGGGCACTATCGCGGAGACCTGCAATTCCTATCAGCGAGGCAAACAGACAAATCACGGGGATAGCAACAATGACTGTTCCCCGCTGGCGAATTGGTCGGTCTGTCCATACAAATTGGACGGCGCGATCGAGCAAATACTTCACGGATATTGAAGGAGAAAGTTTGCTGCCAGTATATCGCTTTTTGGCAGTTTAGGCTATGGATAAGTTTGTTTTGTTTGGTTTGACGGGCGCCGGGGACTAACCGTGGAAACTAGATTAGACCCCTGCGATAGCTACCTGCTGACACTAACAGCAGATTTTTTGGCACGGTGTTTAAACTGAGGCACGGAGAAAGAAAGGACTTTTTTCGACACCGAGACAGCAGGCGAAGCAGAAAGGATCGTTTCTGCTTTACCTTCGTTTTCGCCTTCGGCTTCTGCTTTTAAACTAGAGTCTGTTTCGCCAGTGTTTGGAACACTTGTAACTACAGTAGTCCACCTGCCTGTAGCCGGATCGCGATAACAAGTAAAAGGGTTTATTTTTAGCGGTTGACTGCAAGGTTTAATCATGTAGATGCACTCCTTTGATTCTGAGAAATTGTGCATTGCTTTCAGCAGCAGTGCTATCTCGCCAGTAGAAGCAGCATGAAGGCAAAAAGCAGAATTGTGTTTCTGCGTCCAGAGACTTTTGAAACTTCCTGATTTCCTGTTAACTTTTGCCTTCTACTGGTTCGCGACCATAGCATTACTTTTACCAAATTGCCTTTCTGGAAGCAACCCCCCACCCCCTTAATTAGGTTGAGGTGGGACTTGTGAATGCAGCGAGGCGCCCGATCGTGCCTGCAGGACAATCTTGGAATAATATAGGTATTCTAGGCTGAAAAAAAATGCTACTGTGTGATCGATAACAGAGGTTGATCGCGATCGGTGTCACAATTAAAAAGGGAATTGGTAATTGGTAATGGGTAATTGGTAATGGGAAAATTAGTAATGGGGAAATTCTTCCATCTTTTGCTATCCGTTAAATCCGTTAAATCCGTTAAATACGGTACACAATTTCTGGAAAAACCCCCACCCCTTAAATCCCTTAAATCCCCTACATTGCTAGTTGCCGAACTTGCTTTTAACTAATATCAACCTTTGTTTTTAAATGAACAGTAAAAGTAGAGCCAATTTCCAACTCACTCTCAACAGTGATATCGCCGCCCATCATCTGGCAAAACAAGCGGCTAATGGCCAATCCTAAACCGGTGCCACCGTACTTGCGAGTAGTCGAAGCGTCCCCTTGAATAAAAGGTTGAAACAAACCCTGCTGCTGTTCTGCCGACATTCCAATCCCCGTATCAGATACCTGCAAATAAACCCAATCGCTGCTGCCTGCTGGTTCGCGAGTCGCGCTCAACAGCACCGTTCCACCTTCGGTAAACTTCAGGGCATTCGAGAGCAAATTGAAGAGAATTTGCCGGACTTTAGTCAAATCTGCATACATCACTCCCAAATTTTCCGAGCAAGAAACTTGCAATTGATTGTGATTTTTTTCTACCAAAGGGTGCAAAGTTGCAACGACTTCTTCTATTAAATTACTGAGGTCAAATTTTTCTAAATAAAGCTCCATCCGTCCGGCTTCTATCTTAGAAAGGTCTAGAATATCGTTAATTAAAGTCAGCAAGTGTTTGCCGGCGTTATAAATTTTTTGGGTATCGGGAATGATGTCTTCGAGTCCCGATTCTCGTGCTTCTTCTTGTAGCATTTCGCTGTAACCGATAATCGCGTTGAGCGGCGTCCGCAGCTCGTGGCTCATATTGGCTAAAAAAGTGCTTTTAGCTCTCGAAGCTGCTTCAGCTTTGTGTAAGGCTTCTTGCAAGGCTATTTCGGCTCTTTTGCGCTCGGCAATTTCGATGCGGAGCAGTTTATTGGCGGTGGTGAGTTGAGTGGTGCGCTGATCGACGGTCATTTCTAGCTGCGCTTTGGCTTTGGAGAGTGCTTCCTGAGCCCGCTGGCGCTCAAATCCTTCGATCGCCAGCGCTACCAAATTTGCCAAAGAATCGGCGAAGGTGCGCTCCTCCAGAGCCCACTGGCGGGGCGCGCCGATATGTTCCAGAGAGAGGATGCCCACGATCTGACCGCCCAGCCTAATTGCTACATTTAATATGGATGAATTGGGCTTGCTGGCATTTGGCAGCACAGCGGAATGTTCGGCTAGCGAAGATGAGTGAGACAAATTTGTCTGTAGAGAGTTTTGAGTCTTTGTCGTAGGTTCTAAACCATTGTCCGATCGCAAATTTTCGCCCGGTGTGTCGCCTTCCACATCTAAAATTGATAAATTTAAATCGCTTGCCGATATGGACTCCCGGCTCAAATGATTCTCCTGGGTGCGATCGTACAAGTCGAGACAAACTAATTTGAGGTTGGGGACTTTAAACTTAGAATGATTAACCCCCTCGTTTTGCTCTCGGGGGGTGCCGTCTGTATCGAGTGGCTCTGTTTGGTTGTGGGCGATCACTCTCTCCGTAAAATTTAGCTGCTGATCGCTGGGGTAGCGAGTTCCAAATCTTCCATGGTTGTAAAGCCAGACGCTGACTTTTTCCACATCCAAAGTCCGGGCTGCAGCCTCGGTAATTTCGCGAATTCCCACATTCAGCGCACCGCTGTTGAGAGTCCTCTGCCTACCTAGCTGCAACAAAGCCAAACTCTGGCGGCGGAGCCGCTTTTCGCTTTCTTGGAGGGTTTGTTCTGCTTCCTTGCGCTGGGTGAGGTCGTACAAGGCGCACAATGCCGTCTGCTGCCCGTTAAACACCAGCGACTGAACCGAGATCATCGCCCAGAAAGCGGTGCCGTCTGATTTTTTGCAGTGAATTTCGTAGTTTTGGAGGTATCCGTCTTTAGCAAGTGCCTCAAGTACCTTTGGGCGATCGGCAGGGTTGAAGTAAAAGTCTGGAGTGCAGCAGCCGATCAATTTTTCTAGCGGTATGTTCAGGAGAGAAGCCAATTGAGCGTTCGCATACAGAATTAAGCCGTCACCGAGGCGAGAAACTAATATCGGCACAGGAGTTGCCGAGGCAATCGCCCGAAACTGCTCTTCGCTGGAACGCAGGGCCAACTCAGCTTTGCTCAGCAAGTGAGCTTCCATCGTATCTGAATGTTCGGTGGTAGTCTCCAGCAAAAGTTCTAGGTCAACCTTTTCGCGCTTCAAGTTTTCAAGTTCCGCACTCAGCCGTTGAACGTCGAAAAGTAGCTGTTCTGTCGATGGTTCTTCCTGCATAGCAATTGAAAATTGGTAATTTTTAGTCGGTTCTGAAGTTTTTTAGGGTTTTGTGCTAGTTTAACTATGACTTATTCCGATTAACTTCAGCCACCCTCATCCTGGTTCCCCCACTTAGCCGGGGATTCATCTTTACCTTTTTCGCTACTATTCCAATTCTAAGTGCAAGGAAGGCATCAGCCGCTGCAAGTTCTTCAGGGATTTTATCTGCCAGGGGATCTGTTTAGAACCTTTGATGGCGATTTGAATATTTTTTTGCTGGCGCACTTTGATCACAAATTTTGAGACAATATTAATTCCAGAACTATTTAAAAATTCTAGCTTTCGCAAGTCTAGAGTAACGGTGTTTGGGCAGGAGTCAGCCACTTCGTTGAGCAGATCGACGATCGGTTCGTATTCTTCCGCCTGGCTGAGTCGGAACGAGCCGCTACAGGTGACTGTTTGCGTAGCGCGATCGTACTGGATCGTGTAATCTTTGGTCTGAATCTCCATACTTTTGTCAGTTGTCGGTTTTGAGTGGTAAAGGGGCTGTGGCTGCGTGATCGAGGATTGAGCTTCAGGCTAGCACGCTCAAAATTCCGCCGTTTGCCCAATGCCGAATGCCTTGGCCTGTGTAACTTTTATTACATATACTGCCAACTGTACCATTGCCACAGGGCAGTTATGAGTTATTTTAGGATTTATCAGTTGTATCAATAGTGATACCAGTTGGAAAAAAGAATGCAACTGTTGACTAGCTCCAAACCCTGATAGTCATCAGTCATTGCCAACCTAACATCTCAAATCTCAAATCTCAAATTGTATGAGTTGTGGGTTGACGAGAGCAGCTTTTGCTGATAATCCGAGCTATCAATTCGATTTTTTTCTCCACTTGGTATTGACAAAATCCCCAAAACATGAGAGATATTTCACATCTGACACTGGAGTGAAGGGGAGAATATTTAATGGCAATTTCAGGAATTACAGAAAAGCTTTTGGCGGCTAAAAAAGCTAAGGGAATTAGTTTTGCAGATTTGGAAAAAGTTTTGGGGCGCGACGAAGTTTGGATTGCGGCGGTTATTTACCGTCAAGCTACCGCATCAGCAGATGAAGCCGAGAAAATTATCTCGGCTTTGGGACTAGATAGCGAGACGGCTGCGGTTCTCTGTGAACCTCCCTTAAAAGGCTCTTTGGAATCCTCGGTTCCGGTTGACCCCCTGATTTATCGTTTCTATGAAATTATGCAGGTTTACGGGATGCCACTCAAAGCAGTGATTAACGAAAAATTTGGTGACGGGATTATGAGCGCGATCGACTTTACTTTGGATGTCGAGAAAGAAGCAGACCCAAAAGGCGATCGAGTGAAAATAATTATGTCGGGAAAATTTTTGGGATACAAAAAATGGTAAGCCCGTGCCACTTTATTTTTAAGTGAAAATGAAAAATTCAAATTTGCTCGAATGACTCATGACTAATGACTAAAGCCTCAAAAGTGTTAACTTAGAAGCAGAGAGCGCGAAGCTTGACAGGCTTGGGTGTCCGATCGGGAAACCCTTCTAGGGCAAAGCTAAGGTCGCTCCCGCGGCAACTTCCCCAGTCAAAACAAGCAACCGCAACCGTAAATTAAGAGGCAAATATGTCAAAATATGACTCCCATCTCAGATGCTCCTTTTGCGGCAAGTCCCAGGAGTACGTCCGCAAGTTAATAGCTGGGCCCGGCGTCTACATTTGCGATGAATGCGTGGAACTGTGCAATGAAATTTTAGAGGAGGAGTTCTTTGACTCCAGTAAAACAATTGGTCAACAGATTCCCCAATCAGAGGTGCGAGAGTCTCAGGGACAAGGAACGCGGCGTCCGGGTCGATCGAACAAATCGAAAATCGTTTTAGCTCAAATTCCCAAACCGACAGACATTAAGCAGCATTTAGACAACCACGTCATCGGCCAGCATTCAGCAAAAAAAGTTCTTTCTGTAGCAGTTTACAACCACTACAAGCGCTTGAGCGTTGACCAAGCTAAAGATAACGACAAGTCTTCCCCTGACAGCGATGTAGAATTGCAAAAATCCAACATCCTGCTAGTTGGGCCGACAGGTTGTGGCAAAACTTTGTTAGCGCAAAGTTTGGCGCAAATGCTCGAAGTTCCGTTTGCGGTAGCCGATGCGACGACACTGACAGAAGCTGGATATGTCGGCGACGATGTAGAAAATATCTTGCTGCGGCTGTTGCAAATGTCCGATTTTGATGTTGAATCGGCGCAGCGGGGCATTATTTATATTGATGAAATTGACAAGATTGCTCGCAAAAGCGAAAACACTTCGATCACCAGGGATGTATCGGGAGAAGGAGTGCAGCAAGCGCTGCTAAAAATGTTGGAAGGAACAGTGGTTAATGTTCCCCCGCAAGGCGGTCGCAAACATCCTTACCAAGATTTTATTCAAGTTGACACTAGCAAAATTCTATTTATTTGTGGCGGTGCTTTTGTCGGTTTGGAAAAAATAGTTGAACAGCGTTTGGGTAAAAAATCCTTGGGCTTTATTCAGCCAACAGAAAGCGACAGCAACTCAACTTTGCCGGCGAAGGATAAGCGGGCCGCTGATATTTTGCAGCAGGTACAGCCCGACGATTTAGTCAAGTTTGGTTTGATTCCTGAGTTTGTGGGGCGGATACCGGTGGTGACGGTGATTTCGCCGCTGGATGAAGCAGCTTTGATGCAGATATTGACCGAGCCCCGAAATGCGCTGGTGAAGCAGTATCAAAAGCTGTTGAAGATGGACAGCGTGGAATTGGAATTCCAGCCGGAAGCGCTACGGGCGATAGCCCAGGAAGCCTATCGTCGCAAAACTGGCGCCAGAGCTCTCCGCAGCATTTTAGAAGAGTTAATGCTCGATGTCATGTACGAGTTGCCTTCTCGCAAGGATGTGGCTAACTGTATGATTACTCCTGAAATGGTCGAGAAGCGATCGACTGCGGAATTGCTGTGGCATCCCGCTTGGCACAAACAGCACGAAACTGCATAATTTGTAATCTGTAGGGTGCTTGTGGCGCACCCTACAAACTACTAGACAAGCCCCCAGATTTATCCCTGGGGTGGCTTTCTCCAATCTAAAATCTAAAATCTAAAATCGATTGGCGGCAAGTGCGGTATGATGTGATTTCGCGATCGGTTCTAGCGGGGAGCAGCCGTTAGAGGAAACGGGGAAAGTTCGGTGCAAGTCCGGCGCTGTCCCGCAACTGTAATGAAACCCTTGTGGTTTCTCAAGTCAGAATGCCCGCCGATATCTAACTCACTTTTGAACGCATCTGCGAGGTACGGATGATGGATGGAATTAATGCGGCTGTACGCACAAAGCACAGTCTATTTGTTTGCACTGCTTGCGCTAGTGTTTGGAAAAACGGCAAGCGCGAAGGTAAAAGCGGCGGTCAACAATTCATGGAAAATTTGTCGCAACTCGCTAAAGATTGGGAGTTTTCTGATAAGTTTGAGATTCAAGAGGTTGAGTGCATGAGTGCTTGCAGTCACTCTTGTGCGGTGTCTTTTGCTGCTGTTGGAAAGTACACTTATCTGTTTGGCGATTTACCTGCAAATGAGTCGGAAAGTATCGAGGCTGTACTCGAATGCGCGGGTCAATACTATGCTAAATCGGACGGTTTGTTGCCTTGGTCTGAGCGTCCTCAAGCTCTGAAAAAAGGCGTTTTAGCAAAGATTCCACCACTACCAAATTAGATAGGTTTGTAGTAAGGATTTTATTTTTTTCCTTTCCTTCTAGTTCCCAGGCTCTGCCAGGTGACGCATACCCAGAGGCTCTGCCTCGTATTAAAAGCGCTCCTTTATTCCAGCGAGGCAGAGCCTCTAGATTAGCATTCCCAGGCAGAGCCTGGGAACGAGATATCCCATCACCCAATAAGCACAAAATTATCAATGCACAAAATTCCTGTTACTGTCATCACTGGTTTTCTCGGTAGTGGCAAAACTACCTTAATTCGCCACTTATTGCAAAATAATGAAGGTCGCCGCATTGCTGTTCTGGTGAACGAATTTGGCGAAATTGGAATTGACGGAGAACTGCTGCGCGATTGCCAAGTTTGCGACGAAGAAGAAAATGTCAGCAGCAATATTGTTGAATTAACAAATGGTTGTCTTTGCTGCACTGTTCAAGAGGAATTCTTGCCGACTATGCAGGAATTGTTGAAGCGCAGAGAACAAATTGATTGTATTTTAATTGAGACTTCGGGCCTCGCACTTCCTAAACCTTTGATTCAAGCTTTTCGCTGGCCGGAAATTCGCACTGGTGCTACAGTGGATGGTGTTGTTGCTGTTGTCGATTGCGAAGCTATTGCTAGCGGTACTTTTGTCGGTGATATGGATGCTTTGATGGCACAGCGACAGGCTGATGATAGTTTAGATCACGAAACTCCGATCGAGGAATTGTTTGAAGATCAGTTAGCCTGTGCCGATATGGTACTTTTAACGAAGGTCGATCGCGTAGATGCGGAAACTCACCAGAAAGTCCAAAGCTGGTTGCAGCAAGAGTTGCGTCCGAGTGTGAAAATTGTGCCCTGCAAAGGGGGCGAAATTAACCCCGATGTGCTAATGGGATTTAATGCGGCCGTTGAGGATGATTTGGAGTCACGTCCGAGTCACCATGACACTGAGGAGGAACACGAACATGATGATGATATTAACTCGACTTTCTTTATTGCCGATCGCGAATTTGAACCTGAAGCATTGGTAAAAAAACTGCAATCCTTGATGCAGCAGGAGGAAATTTATCGGATTAAAGGGTTTGTGGCGGTTCCGAAGAAACCGATGAGGATGGTGTTGCAAGGTGTGGGCTCGCGCCTAGAATATTTTTACGATCGCCCTTGGCAACCTTCCGAACTCCGCCAAACCAAATTAGTGCTGATCGGTCGAGAGTTAGAGCGCGATCGAATTGCAGCTATGATTAACAATTAATAGTCATCTGAGAGGGACGGGTTGATCGATATTTTGAATTGCAGCAAATATTATTGGTAAAACTCGCCCCTACAAGCTCTCACGAACAATTTATTAACATTATTTAATATTGTGACCAGTGCCACCAAGTCTGGTGTAGAATAACGATAATGGTTATCATTGTACACTAATCGAGGTCAAGTATGGTGAGTGCTGGGGCGATCGAATCAGTTCCTGTTACCGTTCTCACGGGCTATCTAGGTGCAGGCAAAACTACGCTGCTGAACCGTATTTTAACAGAGGAACACGGCAAAAAAGTTGCAGTCATCGTCAACGAATTTGGCGAAGTAGGCATCGACAACCAACTGATAATTGATGCCGACGAAGAAATTTTCGAGATGAACAACGGCTGCATTTGCTGTACAGTCCGAGGCGATTTAATTCGGATTATCGGCAACTTAATGAAGCGGCGAGACAAATTTGACCACATAGTCATCGAAACCACAGGTTTAGCCGACCCTGCACCCGTAATTCAGACATTTTTTGTAGACGAAGATATGCGGGACACATTACTGCTAGATGCAGTTGTCACGGTAGTTGATGCCAAGCACATCTGGCAGCACTGGGACGCAGACGAAGCTCAAGAACAAATTGCATTCGCTGATGTAGTTTTGCTCAACAAAACTGATTTAGTGAGTGAGGAAGAATTGGCAGAATTAGAAAAGCGAATTCGCGCCATGAATGCAATGGCCAAAATTCACCGCACCCGCAACGCTGAATTACAAATGGATGCTTTGTTGGGCGTCAAAGCATTTGATTTGAACCGGGCATTAGAAATAGAACCAGACTTTTTGGGCGAACACACTCACGAACACGACGACACAGTAACTTCCGTAGCCATAGTAGAATCCGGTGCGATTGACGGCAACAAATTTAGCGATTGGATCGGCGAATTGTTGCGAACTCAAGGCACGAATATCTTTCGGAGCAAAGGCATTTTGAATATGGCCGGAGAAAACAACAGATTTGTTTTTCAAGGAGTGCATATGCTGTTCGATGGCAGACCGGATCGACCTTGGAAAGCTACAGAAACTCCAAAAAACGAGCTTGTATTCATCGGTCGCGACTTAAACGAAAATCAATTGAAAGAGGGTTTCCGTCGGTGTCTAGTTTAAAAGAAACGGGAAAAAAAAAGAGCGGCAGCCGCGAACTAACCCTGCAATTTCACGCTAAAGAAATGCTGTCTGACTACGTAACTGCTGTTACTTGGTCGCCGGATGGCACAACTTTAGCAGTCTGTTCCGCTGCGGGCGAAGTGATGCTGGCGAAAGTAGGGGCAGTTAATGAATTGTCCTTGCAACCGCTACAAACTGCCACGGGTAAATCAGCCGATTGCTTGTCTTTTTCCTCCGACAGTCAATTCCTAGCTGCTGGCGGACAAGATGGAAAAGTGCGAATTTGGCGCGTTAATTCTGGGGAATTGATTGCTGATTTGGATAACCAGCGCGTCTGGGTTGATAAGTTAGCTTGGAGTCCCAACTGCAATCAGTTAGCTTTCAGTATGGGTCGCTACGTTCAAGTATGGAATGTTGAGGATAATGTTGTTGAAGTAACGCTGAATTTCGACTCATCATCTATCTTAGATTTAGCATGGCATCCTATGGTTCAATATCTGGCAGTTAGCGGCTATAAAGGTGTCAAAGTTTGGCATGGCGAAGACTGGGACGAAGACCCGGAAATTTTATCAGTACCCTCTGCAACCGGTGCAATTGCTTGGTCGCCACAAGGGGAATATTTAGCTTGTGGCAATATGGACAATACTCTCATTGTTAATGAATGGGGCAATTTTGAACCCTGGGTAATGCAGGGTTTTCCGGGGAAAGTTCGGCAGTTAGCTTGGTCGGGTAAAACTAATTCTTTGGGTGCACCTTTGTTAGCTGCTTCGAGTTCTCAAGGCATTTCTGTCTGGGAAAGAGACGCTGATGAAAGTGTCGGTTGGGAAGGTTGGGCGTTGGAAGTGCATGAAAAAGTGGTAAATGCGATCGCCTTTCAACCTAGCACATTTTTATTAGCTTCCGCATCCGCAGACGGTCAAGTTTGTTTGTGGTACGAAGCAGAACAATTGCTGCAAATTCTAGAAGGTGCAGAGGGCGGTGTTTCCTGTCTCGCATGGCATCCCGATGGCCAGTTTCTCGTGGCCGGCGGTAGTGGTGGCGAATTGCTGGTTTGGTCAAAGTCTATGCGCGGCAAAGGGTTCGGGCGGCGCTAAGTTCGCATAACGGGCGATCGCACCAGTTTGACTAAAACATAAAAATTGAAAACTTGGTCTTGACAAAATGCTAGATTACAATACCATTTTAGTGGCTGAACTATCCTCAAAGGCGATCGACAATTATGACCCAACAGCAATTTCTCGAACAACTCAACAATATTCTAGACCAAAACCACCTGCTGAAACACCCGTTCTACCAAATGTGGAACGAAGGTAAACTCGACCTCGCAATGCTGCAAGAGTACGCACAAGAATACTACCTGCAAGTCCACAACTTCCCCACCTACGTCAGCGCTACGCACGCCGCCTGTGACGACATCAAAATTCGTCAAATGCTCCTCGAAAACCTGATAGAAGAAGAGAGAGGCGCTGCTAATCACCCCGAACTGTGGCTGCGCTTTGCCGAAGGTTTGGGTTTAGACAGAAACGCAGTTCTCGATCGCGAACACTTAGAAAAAACCACCGAATCCGTCCGCCTTCTCAAAGACTTGGCCCGCAGCGAATCCCCCGTCAAAGGTTTAGCAGCCCTTTACGCTTACGAAGCGCAAATCCCCGAAGTTTCTACAACCAAAATCGCTGGTTTGAAGGAATTTTACGGCATCGATTCCGAGGCTGCTTTGTCTTTCTTTAAAGTCCACGAAAAAGCCGACGAGTTCCACTCGGAAGCTACCCGCGAAGCGCTGTTAGAACTTTGCCAAACTGAAGAAGCAAAACAGGAAGCGCTGTTAGCCACCGAGAAAGCAACTTTTGCTATCAACTTACTGCTTGACGGCGTTTACGAAGCTTATTGTCAAGCTAAGTAAGCTGTACTGCATTTAAATTGCCTATATGGGGCGGGCTAGAAGCCCACCCCACAAGAGTCTAATTATTTTTTTAGATGCAATTTAAATGCTGATTAGCTTAACTCTAAAAAACGCATAATTTGTAGGGCGCGTTAGCCTAGTGATTGGGGCGATCGCCAACAATCTCACAACAAAACCCGCCCCTTCCTCACTAACCATTTCGGTACTCATTCTCCTCTCTTTCTTGTCAAAATGCCTTGACTGGGACTGAACAATAAAGCTAGTAAAAATAACCCAAAAACAACTAATACAATTGCCGCACCCGATGGCATATTCAAATAATAGCTGAGATACATACCAGTCACGCTAGCTATAATCCCAATAATTGCTCCTAATCCCATCATTAAATGTAGCTCTTTTACCAATAAATACGCCGTTATACCCGGCCCGATTAATAGCGAAATTACTAACAGCGCCCCCACAGTTTGCAAACTCGCAACAATCGTCAGCGTAATCGCCGAAATCATCCCCAAATAAATCCAGTTTACAGGCAAACCGCACGCTTGCGCTCCCTGCGGGTCAAAAGTATAAAATAGCAGTTCTTTATAAAACATTTTAACGGTCGCCAAAATAATCAAAGTTATGACAAAAGTCTGCTGCACGTCAGCAGGTGCAACTGACAAGATATTCCCGAATAAAAAACCGTCTAAGTCTAATTTTGTGGTTCGCAACAAGCTAATCAACGTCACGCTAATTGCTAAAAATGTAGATAAAATTAATGCCATAACTGCATCAATCTTTAGGCGTGATTGTGATTGAATCCACGCCATAATTACGGCGCTGATAATTCCCGATATAAACGCGCCGATAGAAATATTGAAACCTAAAGAAAAAGCCACCGGCAATCCTGCTAATACTGAATGGGCAATCATGTCAACCATCATTCCCATTTGCTGTACAATTAAGTAGGAGCCAACAACGGCGCAGAGAATTCCTAGCAAAACGCCCACAGCGATCGCATTTCGCATGAACTCGAATTGTAGTGGCTCAATTAGTAGGTTTAACATTGAATTACGTCAATAATAGGATTTTTTCAACTACAATAGATCTCTGCAAAAATCCTTTTCATCAATTGATGGGACGGGCCAGATGTCTATCCCACAAGAGTTATTTTTTCTTTTGGGATGGGCCGGAGAGCCCGTCCTAATTATTTTTGCAAGAGGTCTAATCAATTGCACAGGTGGGATGCCCGTGCCACTATCAATTGCACAGGCGGGATGCCCGTGCCACTATCAATTGCACAGGCGGGAGGCCCGTGCCACTATCAATTTTAAAGATAAATCTTTTTTTGCTTACGCCGAAACTAAACTTAAATCGTATCCATAGGCTTTTTGAATATTGGCTGCTGTGAGCACTTCCCGGCAGGTACCAGTTGCAATTAACTGCTTATTTAGCAATAATAAATTGTCGTACTGTTTTAAAGTTTCGCCTAAATCGTGGCTGATTACTAGCAATGTTTTATTTTCTGCTTTTAGTTCGGCAAAAATATCGAAAATAATTTCTTCGGTTGCTTTGTCGATCGCGTTAAAAGGCTCGTCGAAGAAGAATAAATCGGCTTGTTGGGCGATCGACCTTGCTAAAAAAATCCGCTGCTGCTGTCCGCCAGACAGTTCGCCAATTTGCCGATCGCGCAAATCCCACATTCCTACCCGCAGCAAAGCAGCTTTGACCAATTCTTGGGACTGCTTCGAGGGACTGCGAAACCAGCCTGTCTGAACGGTTCGCGCCATCATCACCGCATTCCACACCGTAATCGGATAATCCCAGTCAATTTGCGATCGCTGCGGCACATAAGCCACCCGCGACAACTGTTCCTTCAGCAGTCGCCCCTGATATTTCACCAAACCCCGACAGGTGGGTATCAATCCCAGCATCGCTTTCACCATCGTGCTTTTCCCCGCGCCGTTGGGGCCGAACACGCCAGTTAATTGCCCCGATTCTAAATGGAAATTCACGCTGTTGAGGGCCGAAATTCCGCGATAATTGACAGCCAAGTCTTGCACTTCTAGCATAATTAGAGATTTTGAGAACGATTCTTGTTCGTAGCTACTAGAATAGGATAACTCGAAAAAGCAATAACGATTATCGTTCCAAAGGTGAAAATGTTAAAGAACTTGGCGGGAAAAACCCGCAGATTGTGGGGTACGGCTGTTTTGGCAATAGGCTGCGGAGTGGTTGCGTGCAGTGGAGGACAGAACGCCAGCAATCGGGCGCCAGAGAGTCCCGCCGCCACTCAAACTCCAGCCAGCCCCGCCGCCAACTTGCCAAAAGTCGTGGCCACGACTGGCGTTATCTGCGACATAACTAAAGAAATTGCTCAAAGTTCGATCGACACCACCTGTCTGATCAAGCCGGGAGACGACCCCCACGCCTATCAAACCAAGCCGGAAGACCGCAAAGCGATTGAAACGGGCAATTTGATTTTATACGGCGGCTACAACCACGAACCCAGCATCATTAAGTTAATTCAATCCAGCAGTAATTCCGCGCCCAAAATCGCCGTACACGAACTCGCAGTTCCCAAACCGCTGATAGGCGAACACGAGCACGAACATGGTGAAGAGAAAGCGGAAAACCAACCCCATGCAGAAGGCGAAAAAGTCCCTGACCCTCACGTTTGGCATAACCCTCAAAATGGCATCCGTATGGTAGAAACAATTCGGGATGAATTGATCAAAGTTTCTCCGGCCAATGCTCAACTTTTTACAAAAAATGCAGCAAGCTTAACAGATGAGTTGCAAAAAATAGATACTTGGATAAAAGCTCAAATTGCGACTATTCCACCAGAAAAACGCAAGTTAGTAACAACTCACGATGCTCTGAGTTACTATGCGGATGCTTACGGTTTGGAGAATGCTGGAGCTTTGCAGGGTGTGACAACAGAGGAACAGCCCACTGCAGCAAGAATTGCCGAATTGTCCTCACAAATTAAGACCGCAGGAGTGCCGACAATTTTTGCCGAAACTACAACTAATCCGAAGTTGATGGAGACTGTGGCGAGGGAGGCAAATGTCAAAATTTCCGACAAGGAACTTTACAGCGACGAGTTGGGTGGCCCCGGCACTGGTGCTGATACATATCAGGGAATGCTGAAAACTAATACTTGCGCGATTATTTCTGGCCTCGGCGGCAATTGTACTGCCTTTGCAGGAGAAACTGCACCAACTCCTAAACCATAGACTGTCTAAAGTTCGCCTACTACCAAGCACCTTACATTTGCTGGGTACGAAGCAAAATGCAGCACTCGCAATCGCAGGGGTTTTCGATTGCAAACGCTGCATTTGCTGCGAGGACTTTAAGGTGAATTTTGCTCCTCGGTACTGGGGGGTTTTTGGCCAATTCCCAATTGCTTCTTAGAGGATTTTAAGTCTTTCCAAAGCGCTTTAATATCTTTATAGGCTTTCTCAGCGCTAATTTTTCCCCCAGTTTCCAGCGAGCAAATATAAGTGATTTTTTGAGCAAACTCCTGCAAGTTGGCATTAAACGCCAAGTTTTCTGGCGTGAAATCACCGTAGTAGCGATTGCGAGGATGTAAAAAATCTTCCCGCTCTTTCATTGCCCCCTCCTAATTAAACTTTTGGTATTCAACTTTTGGTTCGGTCTCTGCTGTTAATAGCACTATTTGTACTCAGTATCGCGCCCCTAACTTGCTTCTATTGTATTGCGTAAGTAGCAGTTGTGCTTTTTCGCTCTGTATTTAGTCTATTAATGCAGTCTTAACCTTACATTAGCTTTATCTTAACTTTTCTTTAACCTAACAACACAAAAATAGGGAGATGCGAACAGCGCATCTCCCTTTAGATAGATTGTAGAGTGGTTGATTAACCTTTTCTGAAGGCGAATATTTATTTGTGGCACTCGCAGCCGGTGTGGCCGCAGCCGCTGCCGTTGGGGTGGCCGTCAGCGCAAGCACTGGAACAGTATTGTTTGCCGTCTTTTTCTATGGGGGAACTGAGGCTGACAACACACGAGCATGAAGGACAGGCACATTTTGTTTGGGTGGCAGTAGTCATTTTACATTCTCCTGGTGGGGTTGTTTGTCTATACTTATATCTGAACACATATTCAGATATAAGTCAAGGGAATGTAAAAGTTTTGTAACAAAAGGTTGGCCGATCGCACTAAAATGAAAATGAGAATTAAAACTAGCCGGGAAAAGATGTCACCAAACTCTGCTGTTAACGGAGCGATAAGTCAGACTCACCAAGAAAACGATACACCAACGTGCGATCGCCCGCACCGAGTTGACAGTTTGCGGGCCGGCGACATCCAAACACAAGTTCTCAACACCGCAAAAGCCCAGCGGATGGCAGAGTTTTTCAGTCTTTTGGGAGATGCAAACCGGCTGCGGCTGGTGTCAGTTTTGGCAAAACAAGAACTGTGCGTGTGTGACTTGGCGGCGGCTTTGAGCATGAGCGAATCAGCAGTATCGCACCAGTTGCGGGCATTGCGGGCGATGCGGTTGGTAAGTTACCGCAAGGTTGGGAGACAAGTTTTTTATAGTTTACTCGATCGCCACGTTTTGGAACTTTACCAAGCAGTCGCCGAACACTTAGACGAAGCAGATTAAGCTTTTGGGCGTGGGGCGGGTTGACTAATATCGTTCGCCTCGAAGATATTGGTGAAACCGCCCTCTCTTGGTCTAAACCTTCATAACCGGGTTTTTTGCCGTATCTACAGGCTGTAACCAAGTATTCTCGCCTATCAAACCCGGTTTCTGGCGGAGGGCTGTAAACTCAATATCAATCTTCGACGGTGTGACCCGTAGCAACAACCGCCTGTGAAATTGACTCTTCAGAAGCTTGAGCTTCAACTGTAACAGTCTTAGCTGCGACATCCACATTGACAGTAGCACCGGAGTCAACAGTTTTGATGGCTTTGGTAATTGTATCAGCGCAGCCGGAGCAGACGATCGAGGGAACGTTAAGTAGTATTGCCATAATTAAGCAAGATTTCGTAGATGACAGTATTATTTTTTATTTTAATCTAAATTCGTGAAACACGCGCTTTCGCCGATTTCGGCAGGGGTTTAAACCCCTGCCTCAAAGCTCAAGTCGCTTAAAAATTACTGTAGAGTTTGACGTTAAAAGTTATACATTTAGAACTAATGGCAACTGGCAGATTAAACACAGGTATGTAGTTGCGCTTCAGCGCTCTTAGCTTAGGAAAGAGCGCTGAAGCGCAACTACGTACCTAACAGTTAACGCCTAGTTGTGACAGTTGGCATTAGTCCTAACAATATCACTTCAAACTTAATACCTCTGAAGGCACATTAATATATGGTATGCACCGCCCAACTGCGGTGGCTACAGGGCGCAAACTCGCAACTAAATCTACCATATCTGCCAAAGAAAGAGCTTGCCGCGCGTCAGAAACCGATTTTTCCGGTTGCGGGTGACACTCAATAATTAATCCGTCTGCACCGCAAGCAACCGCTGCTTTGGCTAGTGGTGCGACTAATTCTCGCTTGCCGACGGCGTGAGAAGGGTCTACAATTACTGGCAAATGAGTTAACTGTTTTAGCGCTACGACTGCACCTAAATCTAATACGTTTCGGGTGTAATTGTCGAAGCTGCGGATGCCTCTTTCGCAGAGAACTACATGAGGATTTCCGTGGCTGAGAATGTATTCGGCGGCCATGACAAATTCTTCGATTGTGGCTGACAACCCGCGTTTTAGCAGGACTGGTTTTCCGGCTTGACCGATCGCCTTTAGTAACTCGAAGTTTTGCATATTGCGACTACCTATTTGCAGCATATCAGCATAGGTGACAACTGGCTCGATTTGGGCGATCGACATTACCTCTGTCACCACGGGTAAACCGTAACGGCGGCTGACATCTGCTAAAATTTCGAGTCCCTCAATTCCCATCCCTTGGAAAGCATAGGGAGAAGTGCGAGGTTTGTAGACTCCGCCTCGCAAAGCTTGCACGGAGGCGGCGGATAGTTGGTGGGCGACTGTTTCCATTTGTTGGGAACTTTCGACGGTACAGGGGCCGCCGATGATTAATAATTCTTGGCCGCCGACTGAGACTGTTTCTGAGAGTTTGACAATTGTTTGGTGTTCGGGATGAGATTTGGTTACGAGTTTGGCTTCTAACATGAGGGTATTTTCCTGGAAATTTAAGTGGGTGGTTGACAACAAAAAACCCGGCACTTTTAGGAGTTCCGGGTTGGTGCGAAAAGACAGCGCGACAATTTACCCAGAACTTTGGTTGGGCCAAAAATAAAAGCTGTTGTACCAGTTACTGAATAATGTCATTGCTGTTTTCGCTTGTACTCGATTGGTTGTTGGGAAAAGAAGTAGAAAAAACAAAACCGCAGGTGTTAATCTGCGGTTCGCCCGGATGTTCACAGTGAATTGCAAATTCACTCCGGGCGAACTTGGCTGTACCAAAAATAAAAATAGCTGTTGGCTGTGAACATAGGTGAAGTGCTGCGATTTGTGGGTTAAACACAATACTATTCGATAAGCTAGCACAGACTGGTAGGAATGTCAAGCATTTTTTTGCAAAATGTATGGAAAGGGCAATGGCGTTTAAGTCGGCGCGGTTGTCGTTTTTTGGCTATGTCTGTTATTATATCGATATAGGGACAAGCCGACAAGTCCTTATATCGACAAGCGACTCTATCCGATCGCACGCCTGTGTGTCAGGCTAGACACATAGACAAATCGATATAGCGATATGGAAACTGTGACTACAACTAAAACTGTGTCCGTAAAAATCTATCTACCTGAAGAGACAAGAGCCAAGTTCAAAGCATCTTGCGCCATGCGTAGCCTCAGCATGAATGAGGTTCTGTTGGAGTACATCGAAACTTGGTTACAGGAAAACGAACCCGTTTTAGAGCCAAAACCCCAGCGCGTCAAGACGATCGCCAAAACTGAGGAAACAGACTGATGACCGATCGACTATATCGAATAAACGGCATCCTCGAACAAACCGCGAGGGACAAATGCTGAGAGATTCAGACAACCCAGAGAAATCTTGGGAGGATTTAGAAGCCGAACTGCTTCCTCAACGTCCTTTTTATGCCCCCGGCGAGACTGAAATTGAAAAAGACCTTTATGCTAAGCGACGATGTGCTCAGCAAAAAATGAAGGCTGAAAAACGCCCCGATATTGCAGGCCGCTCTTATTACTACTGCACGGAGACAAATAATGATGACTAACTCGAATTACCGACTGCTACCTGCCAGAGATGAGTATGTCCAAGTGTCTATCTATCTCAATCGGGTGCATTTGGACGGATATACGCCCGATCGCGCGATCGCACAATTGATCGAAATGGGTTATGCTCCTACTTTGCAATATCAGTGGAATCCCAAACGAAATGAGTTTGATTTATTTGCTCTGATTCACGATCGCCCCATCGCCGATTCACTGATGGATAAAGAGGCTTGTGATGCTCTCTGGGCTGCTTTTAATCAATCTTCGCTTTACGTGATTGGTTGCGAGGCGGCGCAAAATTCTAACTGGCTAGCGGCACGCAGCTTTAATGATCCGCGCCGTCACGCTACACCGGAGGAAATCGAGCCTCTGGAAGCAAATGCTACTGCCGTTGCTTAATATTTTAGTCCTGAGCCCAACTGGCACAAAAAAGGTTTTTATACCAATTTAATGTGAAGTTGCACATATCTCGATCCCCCTAAATCCCCCTGATTGTTGGGGGACTTTGATCGGAATCTTGTCCCCCCTTAGTAGGGGCGGTGCCCCCGTGCCCGCCCTTGGCTAGGGGCGATCGGATTCTATGCAACCTCATAAAAAATTGGTATTAGGCGATTGTTGACACGAATGACATTATTAGTCCCAGGCGAAGTCTCGATCGCACAATTCGGCTAATCTCTGATTGTGCGATCGAAAATATGCTCTCAATTGGTCGTATACTGTCTCGCTGATGGGGGGATATTCGCTGGCGTTGAGCTTGCCGTAGCTTTTTAGTTGGTGAGGCGGTAAGCCTAAAAATTCGAGGACTGTGTTGCAGATTTTTGCTGGGTTGCTATACAAGTCTTCGCTTTTGATGATTGAAATTTGTGATTTGGGAAAAAGTTTCATCCAGGCTGGGAGTTGATCTGCGTAAATACCGCGGGCTAGATAGCTGTGGTGTTGGTGTTCGTAACTATAGTATTTGGGGTTGGCTAGGAGTTTTTCCATTTCGCCTTTGAGTCTTTCGGGCTCGGCGGCGATCGCCTCTTCTAATGAGAGAGATTCGTATTTTATTCTGATATAATGATAGTAGTGGGAAATTGCGCGATCGACGGGGTTTCTCAGCAGGGCGATGATTTTAACTTTGGGACATAAATCATAAATTCGCTGGGGAACGTGGGGGTGAAATATGTAGTAAGGACTGGCTTCTCCGGTGATTTTTTTGGGGCCGTTTTTGGGCAGGGGAAATTGAGCATAGTACCAGTCTGGGCTTTTGTCGAAGTTTAAGTCAAAATAATGTACTTCTTTTTCGGTGGCATGGGCGATTTGGGGATGTTGGGTGAGATAGGCATAAAGCGATGTTGTTCCGCCTTTTTGGGCGCCGATGATGATGAAGTCTGGGGGTTTGGGAGTTTGTTTCATGGGTTGTAGGTTTTATATTTTGCAGTTGTACTGACAGTGCCCCGAAGGGTAAAACGGAAATTCGATCGCACTTAGGGGCATTACGGAAATTCGATCACACTTGGGGGCATTACGGCAATTCGATCGCCCAATTTAGATTTGATCGCACCGATAGGCCTAACCATAATTCCATTGCCCGATCTTGATTGTAGATTCCGGTGGTTGAAACTGCTAGCGACGCGAGCACACAAACAAAGGCCGCAAGGGCTGGGCAATACGTCGAATACGATCGCAATCACTGTTTTTGGGTGATCGAATTCACTCTCGCTCTTGGTACTGACATTTCTATTTAACTCGATTAGAGTGGAGTTAGGGAACTCTCATCCTTGCAGGGCAAATTTTTCGCTGAAAAATATATGATCGGCGGCGATTTTGGTTGCGGGTTTGTGGGTTTTATTTTTCAGCCAAAGTACAGATTTAAATTTGTGCAAGAGGCTGATATGCAAGTTGCAAAAAATGGGAACTATAAAGATGGGATTGTACTGTCGAGCAGTAACTACCTGCAATACCATCACTGAAATTATTCAGGAAGGCGTCAATGTTTAAGAGCAAATTATCCAAAGTTATCGTATCCCTGCTGCGGCGGATTGCTGGTGTTACCAGATCCGGGGCGAAGCGGCTGATGAGAGCAATGCTGCAAACCCTGATGGCTATGGGCCGGAGGGCAAGACTACCGATGGCGGGGTTTGTGCTGCCGACGGTGACGATGGTGTTGCTGGTAGTGATTTTGTTGACTGTGGCGATTACGCTGCGATCGTTTGATCGGGCGAATACGGCGCGTAACGTGCGCGTGAACCAGCAGGTGCTGGCGGCCGCGACTCCGGCGCTCGATCGGGCAAAAGCAAAAATTCAGTATGCCTTATCCCCTCAAGGAAGCGGAACACTTGAGACACCATCAGAATTGAGCGTTTACCAAGCGCTGGATTCAGCTCGCTTTAAATTTGGAGATGAGGATGTTTTACAGGTTAAGGTTGATCTTAATAATGTAAATGGAATTATTGATCCAGCCCCTACAGATCTAACTAAGATCAATGAAAGTGAGAGAATAAATACCGCTTGGAGGTTCCCTGTAGATACTGACAACAATGGTAAATTTGATACCTACACTCTATACGGAATATATTTTCGCAGTCCACCTCGCGATCCGGACACAGGAGAGTTTAATAGAGCTAGAAAGGGTTTAGAAGCCAGAACCCCTCCTATGTCGGTATCCGGTACTACCAGCGCGATCTGCAAGGCAGCCGCAGGTACTAGCGCTAGTTTGGTAGGCAGTTCGGACTGGTACAAAGCAGAGGGCGTACTCAAAAAAAGCTTCTTTGTCTACACGGTGAACGTGCCGATTAGTGATCTTACGGGAGTGGCTACACCAGCCAACTACGAAAAATTTAAAGGATCTCCAAGTTTCTCAGCTTTGGAGTATCAACAAGACCAAAAACGCATTCCACTACAAAATAATGCGGTGGTTTATGAAGATGACTTAGAAGTATCTCCCGGCCCGGCGCTACGTCTGAACGGACGAATATTTACTAATAGTAACTTTGTTGTCACTCACACGAACACGGGGCCAGTAACATTTTATCTCGTTAGCAGCAAAGAATCTTGTTTTTACAACCTAGAAAATAGCAAAATAATCGTTAGCGGTAATGTGGTAAACGGCACTTCGGGAGGTCCGGGCAACATTTCCACTGAAGTAGGAGCTCATCTATTTGGGACAACTGCTACCGATCCAGAACTAGGAAAATCAATCAAAGGCCCAGATCAGCAATCTGTAGCCTACAACGCAGGTGCTTTAGGGGTTATTTACAATAACAAGGCTTATTCCGATCGCATCGGCCTGTTAGTTTCCGAACAGGAAAAGAATGCCGCTAATTCCGATCCCCTGGAAGTTAAAAATGCCTTGGCCAAACAAGTTGATGAGGAAACCGACCCCACTCCTCCCAGCGCGGCTCGTCAAGAGGAGATTCGCAGAGAAAAGCTGGAATCTTACTTTAGATTGCGGACGCGGAAGGTGCCTTTTGCAGAAGTGTCGGCCACAGGAGACGCATTGATTGGCTTTGTTGACCCTACAACAAAAGTGGTGACTACATCTCCATTAGTCGGTACAGGGGATGAACTGCGACCGGTGGATGCCTGGGTTATACCTTCGGATGCCAACACAGGACTCAATACAACAGTCAGGCTGGCAGCCAACAGCCCGGAAAAGGTAGAGGAAGATAATAAAGAATCCGAGTTAGGCGATCGCATAATCGTAGGGAACAATCTACCAGCACTGAGGTGGAGAAGCGATTTAAACCCTCCCAAATTTGTGGGTGAAGGTGAGGAAGGAAGAGACATATTAGGAGTTGATTGGCTGGATGGGGGCCAACGCTACCGGGAACCCCAAGTGAAGCAGTTCGCTGATGTAGGGGGAGCAGATAGGGACGGCTTTTGGGAACTAAGTGCAGCCCAAGCACCTGAAACAGCCGTTGATGGCATTGGCGGATTGCGGGTAATCACGGGTGCGGGTGTTTACGAGCGCACAAACTCTTTTCTGCCACCTCCTAAAGTCTTCAACCCTGCTGCTAATGCAGTATCGGAGTTCTACGACGATCCGGCAACTACTGCTGTAGTAGAAAAGTTCCCTGTTGTTTGGCCCGACTCCATGCCGATGTCACCCGGCCCGAATTCTAAAGTTTATAACAATAATCCTGCTGGTACTATTGGCTGGACTGATTTGACGGCGACGGATTGGAACGCTTTGCCCACAACTCCGGGGTCAAACTTAACCGGAACTATCGACCCCAAGACTCCCCAGTATGCTAAGGGCGACTTGCGGATGCGCGCCACTGCGATCTATCACTACGCAAACAACCCAAGCCCAGGCGCTCAAACGGATAAATTAGCTGATACCCCGCTGGCTTGTGTCAGCAGCTATTACGATCCCAGCTACCGATACAGCAAGGGTGGAACTCTATTTGATTCCAGTCTCAATCGTCCAGGTTTGCCATCGGGACAAAACGCAAATGGTAAATCCAACAACGGCATTGTCTACGGCTACAACCCTCCAACAGCGAGAGCGGGTATAGGTGCAATTTTGACAGCCGCTCTCCAGACAGACGCATCGAGTCTGCCACCGCTGACTGCCGGAACAATAGAGGAACGCTTGAATTATCAAGCCAGTATCGTTTTCCCCGATGGTCGGTTTGTCAATGAGAACTTAAGGAAGGCTTTGCAGAAGGTTGACGGCGAACGCAGCTTGTCGGAAAAAGCTGCGATCGACTCCACTCTTTGCTCTTTGCAAATTTTGGCAGATCCGACTACAGGCTTTTCTACCACCTATCTGGATCACGGGACAATTCGGGAAGTTGCTTTTCTCAATCCTAGGGAAGTTAAGGCGATCGACAAGGACGACCCAGCTACTGCGGTGGACGAGACTTACAGCCTCAGCAGTCCTTTGGGTGGTGGCGCTCAGAGCGCGAAGCTAACAGGAAATTACGACCTTCCCCTAGCAGAAAGACAACCCCTAGAAATCCGGGTCACGCAATTAGATATCAATAAGCTCAGGGGAAACACAAAAACCATCCCCTACCAGCGACAGCCCGTCATCAACACCCTTAACCCAGAGTATATGCTGCCTTACAGCGGCCTAATTTACGCCAGCCGTGACGATGCAGCACCCGATCGCAGCGATCGCCCTGCGAATAGTCTTGGCACCATTGATGAAACCCGCAGCAAACTAAGCAGTTCAACTGATTCTCGGCTAGACCCCAGCCGCAGACCCCACGGAATTATGCTGATTAACGGATCTAGCTTGGGTCGGCCGACAACTGTCGCCACGGTGACAGACGTACTCAAAGAGAAGGGTTTACTGTTGACTTCTAACCTGCCGGTGTACATCCAAGGCGCATTTAACACACACACCCAGAGAGAATTTGGTACAGGTGTTGCAAATCCTTTTGATTGGACTCCTAGCACTTTCTACGGTCGCCTAGGTACAGACCTGAATCCCAATTTTGCTTGTCGCCTCGGCGATCCCCGATACCCTGGCAAATGCGCTGGCAGCGATAATTGGCGAGGGGCAACAGTGCTCTCGGATGCGATCACGCTGCTTTCTGAGCCAGAGTCAGCTAATTTACAGGAAGGATTCCGGTACGGTATCCGCAATCACGGAGATTTTGACCTGAGAAATAATGCAGGTAGCGCAATTGTCGGCTATGACTTCGATGGCAATGGTATTCTAGGTACTAATACAGTTAGTGAAGTTACCTTCGACTTTGACCTCAATGGCAATGGGAATAAGATCGATACGACTGTTAAAGAGACGGATGTAACGGCTAAAGCCGTTCGCAGGATTAACGGTTTTGGTGCTAACAACTACGTCACTAACGGTTTGAGTAGCGGTGCTGCTTTTGACATTATCAACCAAGAAAAGGTCGGGCTAAGCGCGGGAACTACCGTTTCACCAAAAGACGAAAACTACCGCACTAACATAGGTGCTGCTCCCAACAGTTCATACTTCAACAATTTCATTACGCCAGTTCAGCGACGGGCTAATAATGCAATTAAATTTCCAGAGTATGTCATGGAAATTTGCCGGAAGTTGCCTGTTTCAGCTTGCGCCCCCAGTGACTGGGTAGTGGGTATTGATGGTGGTACTGCTGGGGAATTTGAACCTACTGAAATACAAAAAGCAAGGCTTGTCCCTGCAGCTACCCCAGTCGGTCTACTTTTGTCGGGTACAACAGCTAAACCAGCTATCGATCCAGCAGATAGACGATATCCCCGTCGCGTAGCTTTTGTGCGAGACAGCTCAGGTAAGCTGGTTTTGGATAATCCCAACAGCCTCCCTATCGCGCTGGGAATTACTAGCAATGCAGTAGCTTTCTATGCTACTTCCACAACTGCGGTCACTGTGGACGGTACTGCCATAACTCCTGTCACTGGTCAGCCTCAGCTAGCAGATAACGCTCTTTGGTATGCGACCACCAAAACTCCCCTTGCTCCCAACACTCCGACCCAAATTGACTATGGCAATGCTAACCCTCTGTTTTACGCCAAACTACCAACAGCTAATGTTGAGCAGCCACAGCTAAGACCTACTTTGCAGATTCAGGCCACAAATTCTAATCCTGTGGCTGGTTTGGTTCCTATACAAGGCCCCAACGCCAACGACGGAACGCGATGGATGCAAAGAGCGCGAAATACAGAGTTTAACCTCATAGTCGCCTCAAATGACGTTCCTTCACGGGCTCTCTCTCCCAGCCTTGGAGAAACCAATGGAGGTATGCAAAACTTACCGCGCTTTATGGAAAATTGGAGAGAACTAACTACCTCGATCGCGGGCTCGTTTATCCAATTCAAGCGCAGTGCTTACGCAACTGCTCCTTACCAATCAGTTCTCGATATCGCTAATACTTCTCCTTTTAACGCCAAAATATTCGACAGTCGCCTCGACATTCCGGCGGATACCCGCAGCATTTACAGAGTTCAAAACGCATTAGGTGCGATCGGCTATTTCGTTGCACCCGATCGGCTATGGGGATTTGATGTAGGTTTGCTTTCACAGCCCCCTGACTTGTTCGCCCAAAAGTTCACTCTCCCTGCTACTCAACAAAAACCTGACGAATATTTCAGAGAAATCAGCCGAGATGATGATTGGGTAAAAGCTTTGTTGTGCGCTGAAAAATTGAACAACGACACCGCTCGCACTTTCTCTGGTAACTATGCTGCCAATGACAGCGCTACAAAACCAAGAACAGACTGTCCTAACCTTTCCTAACCTTTAAACCCTCACATTCCTGAGTTCCAAATGCGGAGTGCTTACTATGATCAAACGCCAACAGCCACAAAGTAGTTTACATAAGTCTCAAGAAGCCGGCTACACGATTATCGAGTCATTGGTAGCGATGATTGTAGTTTCGGTGCTGATGATTGCGATCGCCCCTGTGATGGCTTTCTCAGTAGCAACTCGCGTACAAGCCAAACGGATAGAAATGGCCACTCAAGCCGCCAAAACCTATATTGAGGCGCTCAGGTCTGAGGCGCTCAAACAAGGTACTAACGGGTTTCCTGATCCGTCCACAACAGGCAATAAATTAGAGGACACCCCCGCTCCAGGCAACAACATCAACGCTCTTTACTGCATAGACAAAGATGGAGATCAACTCTGTACCGCTGGCAGCAATGAAGACCTTGTAGTTCAGGGCTACTACTATAACAACTTACCCGCTGCTACAAATCCGGCAAAAACAGGCTACAGCTTAATTGTTCGGGTTTACAGGGCAAGTTCTTTTGCTAGTGGCGTGGGTGCACTAACAACTCAGAAAATTCAAGCCGATCAAAACCGACAAGTACAGCAAGGAGTTACTAGCGCAGGGCTGGGAAATCTCCGAGCGCCTTTGGTAGAAATGAGAACAGAAATAGGTGCTAGCGATCGACAAGGTGCTTACAACAGTTTGTGTACTCGCATTAATGGCGCCGCCGGCTGTCAGTAATCATCAAAGTCCCCGTTATTAAATTTAAAATCGCTCCCCCCATTTGGCAAAGGAAACAGTCAAAATGAAAACTTTACTCAGGTTGCTTCTCAAAACTCAGCACCAGCGAAACCGCTCCGGGCCAGCTCCAACAGAAAAGGGCATGACCCTGGTTGAGCTATTGGTCGGAGCAATTATGGCGTTTTTAATCATTACGCCGATGCTCGGTTTTGTAGTCGATATGCTGAATACCGACAGGAGGGAACAAGTCAAGTCAAATACCGAGCAAGACCTTCAGGCCGCCGTTGATTTCATCGCCCAAGATTTGAGTCAAGCTATTTATATTTACGATCAGGCAGGAATCACTGCTATTAACCCCGCGACTAAACTTCCTCCTGCTCCTGCAAATACCACAGGTACTCCAATTCTAGTTTTCTGGAAGCGACAGCTAATTAAAAATGCTGTTCCTATTAATTCGGCTGTTACTGCAAAAACACCAAGCGCTTGCCCTGCTAGCGGTAGTGAGTGCAACGACACTTATGTACTATCCTTAGTTGCCTACTACCAGATTAGAGATACTGCTCCTAACTCTATTTGGTGTCAGCCTTCAGGAGGCAATTGTCCTACCCGTATTGCTCGCTATGAAATTAGGGAGCCAGTTAGAAATCCCTACACAATAGATGCCACAAAACCTTATTACGATGCGGCAGATTTAAGTGATGCTCAAAAAGGCAGTCAAGCCTTTAATAAAGACTTTGACTTTAATAAGCCCACAGTAAATGTGACGATGGGAGCCAATTTTCCCCCTCCTGAAGTATTGGTTAATTACATCCACTACAGTAGCACTAATGTTCCAACACCAACCGGAAATCAGTGTCAAACTCTTCTTTCCGTAACACCACCACCACCACCAGCAACATTCAATCCAAACGATTTACTCATAACAGACAGCTCAAACCACAGCTTTTACGCTTGTGTTGATACATCTAAAAACATAGCCAGAGTGACGCTCAGAGGAAACAGCCTACGCCGCATTCAAACTGATGCTGATTATGAGACCACGAAATCGGCATATTTCCCAACAGCAACCGTGCAAGTACAAGGTTTAGGTGGGTTAGGAAAATAACGAATTTCTGAAACACATTTCCGAACCGTCGGCCACTGATAAACAATAGGAGAGTACCATGAAAACCCCACCCATATTATTAAAACTTTTGCATAAGTGTGCTGCCAAGCCCAGCCCTAATTTCCACAAAACTGCCTCCAGAAAAGATGATGGAGGATTCACGCTTCTAGAAGTGCTGGTGATAGCGTTAATCATAGGTATATTCAGCTCGATCGCGGCTCCAAGCTGGCTGGGATTCATCAACAGACAAAGAGTTCGCACAGTGAACGATCGCGTTTTCCAATCATTACGACTAGCACAAAGCGAAGCAAAGCGAACTAAGCGCGATATCACAGTTACATTTTCTGCTCCACCTGTTGATCCGCCAACAATTACGTTTAACCCGCCACTAGCTACGGGTGGTAGTGAGCAAAAGTTAGATGGTGGAGGCGAAATTCCACCCGGCACCATTGCACTTAGTCATAATGCACCCTCAATCACTTTTGATTACCTGGGAAACGTAAATGGACTTCCGTTAGATACATCAGTAAATCCAAATGTTAGTCGATTTGTTGCCACAGTTTCTACTGTTAACGGTGGTGCTAAGCAGTGTGCGATCGTGGAAACTATCATAGGAGGCATGAGAACTGCTGAAGGAAATGATCCCGTAACTGGGTGCCCCTAATAGCTTTCAATAAATTTAATCTTAATCTCTAACAGCAATTCCGCATAAGTTCTGAATTGCTAAAGTATATTAACTTAAATTATTTGATATTTCAAATCCTATTAAAAATGTCAAAATATGCAGCTAGAACTAAAACAAATAATCATCCAGCCAGAAAATCAACTATTACTCAAAGACATAACCTGGCCGATGTTTGAAACCCTACTAATATCATTTCCGGTAACACCGGAATGATGTTGACAGTTGACAGTTGACAGTGAACAGTCAACAGTGAACAGTGAACTCGAATTTACTATTCCGATGCTAACGAATTGGATATCATAACTGCTTAACTAACCAAGCGATCGCCCCTTCAACATCAGCAACCTGCTCAACATCGGGAATCGGCGGCCGCTGCACCATCACCACCGGAATTCCCAGTTCCCTAGCCGCAACAATTTTCGCATAAGTAGCACCGCCCCCGCTGTTTTTACTAACAATTGTATCAATCTGATATTCTAATAGTAATTGGCGCTCGTCTTCCAAAGAAAAAGGCCCCCTTGCTAATAACAATTTACCATTAGGAATAGGAGTATTTAGTGCCGGAGGATCGATCGCCCGCATCAAAAACCAAATAGCATCCAAACCAGCAAAAGCAGCCAATTCCTGCCTACCAATGGTGAGAAACACCCGCTGAGACTGCCCTAATAAAGCCCTTGCAGCCTCCGAGTGGCCCGCAACATCAATCCAGCGATCGCCCTCCACCCTCTCCCAAGCAGGACGCACCAGCATCAAAAAGGGCACATTACATTCAGCAGCAGCAACAGCAGCATTAGCAGAAATCTGAGCCGCAAACGGATGAGTAGCATCAATCAAAAAGTCGATCGGGCGATCCTCTCCGTTGGCGTAGCCCCCGTAGGGGCGGGCTGCGCTAACGAGCAAAAACGCCGCCAGCCCAGCCGCCCCACCAAACCCCCCAATTCGCACCGTACCCGTTTTTGGGGTAAAAGGCTGTTGAGTGCGTCCTGCTAGCGAAGATATCACCTCTATATCAGCGATTTGAGACGCTCTTGCCGCCAGTTCAGCAGCATCCCCCGTCCCGCCCAAAATTAGCAACCGTTTTTTCACCAAATTATCCCTAATACCAATTTAATGTGAAGTTGCACATATCTCGATCCCCCTAAATCCCCCTTAAGAAGGGGAGTAGGGGTTGACTTTGAGAAGAATCTTGTCCCACCCTTTGTAGGGGCGGTGCGACCCCTACTCCCCGTGCCCGCCCTCTTGGCTAGGGGGGATCGGATTCTATGCAACCTCATAAAAAATTGGTATAACTTATCCAACCAACGCCCGCAAATTCGGTTATTGACACTCCCCAGCCTAAAGGCGTGGGGATTCTTAATTCAGCGACTGACCTTAAAATTGACTATCCTTACGGCATTACTTAAACCAAATACCCGTTCAATTGAACCAAGTATCGAGCCTAACTTAGACAATCCCAGCGGGTCTATCTCCAAAAGCGTACTAGAATATTTATCTAGAGTTTGGGTATGCCCTACCCTACTTAACAATCCTAAAAATAGTTTGTTTTTGCTGGTTTAAGGCTTACTGAATTCAGCCTCTAGCTGTTTAAAGAGTTTTCGCTGCTCTCGGTCCAACAATTTATGCCTAAAAGTGTGTCTCATGTCCTGTTTCACGATGGCAAAGGAGTTTAACCTTGACTACTCTAGTATACTAGAAAAATCCTGACTTTTAGGAAGGGATTTAAGAAATTAAAGCCGTCCTAGAAGGAAAGGGTTTTAAACCCAGATTTTTGATAATATGTTTAGTAAAGTTTAAACTACCAACAACGATGATTCGCTCACTTCTCACATTTTTTACAGTATTAATTGTAACCGGGTTAGTATGGTTGGGAAATATCGCACCCGCTACCGCACAAGTACAACCAACAGATATCACCGCTCCCCAACAGGAATTGGGAGAACTCGTTCAAAAAGCTTTTGAAGCTACAAATGAAGGCAAATTTCCCGCCGCAGAAACTTTTTGGACTCAAATCATTGACAAATTCCCCTCACAAGCCGCCGCTTGGAGCAACCGAGGCAACTCTAGAGTCAGCCAAAACAAACTACAAGCCGCTATTACCGACTACGAAAGAGCGATCGAACTAGCACCCAACGCCCCCGATCCCTACCTAAACCGCGGCACCGCCTTAGAAGGTTTAGGACGCTGGCAAGAAGCGATCGCCGACTACAATCATGTACTAGAATTAGACTCCCAAGATCCAGCCGCCTACAACAACCGAGGCAACGCCGAAGCAGGTTTAGGACAATGGGAACAAGCAATTGCCGACTACAGCAAAGCCTTTGAACTAGCCCCCGAATACGCCTTTGCCCGCGCCAACCACGCCCTCGCACTTTATCAAAACGGGCAAACCAAAGAAGCAATTCGCAACATGAAAAACATCGTCCGCAGATACCCCCAATTTGCCGACATGAGAGCCGCCCTCAGCGCCTGTCTTTGGGAAGCAGGAAAGCGCGGCGAAGCTGAGAGCAATTGGGTAGCCGCAGTCGGCCTCGATGCCCGCTACAAAGACCTCGATTGGGTTGCCAATAACCGTCGCTGGCCACCAGTTGTAGTCAGCGCCTTAGACAAATTCTTGCACTTGAAATAATCTCAAAGGGAAAGTTGACTGTTGACTGTTGACTGTTGACTGTTGACTGTTGACTGTTGACTGTTGACTGTTGACTCGATTTTATTATTCCGATACAACCGGAAACGATATCATTGGTTATTTGTTATTTCGATAACTAACAACTGACAACTGACAACTAACAACTGACAACTAACAATTGACTAATTCCCAAATCCGCGCAGCCGTCAACTCCTCGACATTCCTGAAAACCGCTGCTGCACCAGCAGTTTTCAGCGCCGCAGCATAAGCCTCGCAGCGCACAGCATCATCCAAAACATGAGGCGGCAAAATTCCAGTCCCCAGCCAAACCCGATTTGGTTGCACTTCCCGCGCCTTCACAACCGTGTAAATATCCGCAACAGTATCTCCCGCGTAAATCACCGGCAAATTTTTTTCTAAACCGTGCAGATTTTCCAACTGTTCAATTGCCGCGAAAAGTCCAGCCGGATCGGGTTTTCCCGGTGCATCTTCCATCGCCACCAACACGGGGGAATTTAAACTCAGTTTCCCTGACAAAACATAAGCAGCTTCATCCCGCATCGCCCCGCTAAAAAAGCCCCAAACAATGCCCCCAACCGTTAAATTTTCCAGGTAAGCCGGACTTAACAACAGCGGTTCGTCACAAATGTAACCAGTCCAATTTTTCTCATCGGGCCCGCGATAGCGACTTTGGAAAAAAGCCACTAATTCGTCATAGTTGAGAGCGAGTTCGTTTCTCGATCGCCCAATCCCCTCAAAATAACGGCAAACTAACTCGAAAGATGCCTGCCAGTCATTATTCCACACTCCCTCAGACTTCAGAGAGTCGATATCTAGAGAATTCGGACGAAAAGCACCCGCCGTGAAATGCTTCACCGCATCGGCGATCGCCCGCCGGTAGGAACCGGACACATCCCGCACCACACCGTCAATATCGAAGACTACAATAACTCTGTTCACAAATTAACCATCCTTGTACCTAGGGCGGGTGAGAACCCAAATTTTATCTGTTGCCAGCCCCTGAGTGGCGCTAAAACCAGCCGCACCACAAAACTTTTCATGGCCGATGACCAATTATCGAACAGAGTGTGCTACGCTTAGCGATTGTAGAAATTTTTAACAAGTTCGATCGGAACCCTGGAGGTTTGCTTGTCCAAGTTCATCTTAAAAGTTCTCTGGCTAGAAGAGAATGTTGCCCTCGCCGTTGACCAAGTGGTCGGCAAAGGAACTAGCCCGCTGACATCCTACTTTTTCTGGCCCCGCAAAGATGCCTGGGAAGACCTCAAAAACGAACTCGAAGCCAAACACTGGATTGCTGATAACGATCGCGTCGAAATCCTCAACCAAGCCACAGAAGTCATCAACTACTGGCAAGAGGAAGGCAGACGGCGCCCGATGACTGAAGCTCAGTCAAGGTTCCCCCTAGTGACTTTTACCGGCAGCAACTAAGCCCAGCTTTAAGTTGCTACCCATATAAATTGCCTGTTATGGCTGACAAGGGGAAGGAGAGAGGGGAGAAGGCGAGAGGATTTGACGCTTTTTCCACCTCGCCGTGAAAGATAAAATTTGAATGCGCTAGAGCTTATCTTGATACTAACTCCGATTTTCAGACCTAATCGGGTTTTGGGCTTGGTCGATCGATTTGAGAATAGAGATTGGGAATTTATGCAAAATAAAGCTCTAAAATCGCCTTTTCAACAATCTTAAAAATACTAAGCAACGAAACCAAAGAAATCTAAAATCGGCTTTTTTATACTTTTAAATTGTACAGTCAGCTCTCAACGGACTTCCCTATGACTAATGACTGCTGACTAATGACTAATAACTAATGACTTCTTCGCGGAATCTATGGGCGCCGAAAGTACAATAAACCAGACCGAACAGCTACCGCTGGTAGTAAATCCCGACATTCTCCAGCAAGCTATCCTCTACAAAATTAATACTCGCATAAACGCTCGCGGAGAATTAATTTTCCCCTGCGTACCGGGAATGCTAAGCCACTATCTCAAGTCGATAGAAAAGCTATTTAGCACTCTCGACAGACCCCTGCCCGAAGACCGCAGAGACGAACTCAGCAAGCTTTTAGCCACCAAGTTAGAACAAGGCTACCGCACCTCCACAGCATCGATGCTGATCCTGCAATACGAATCAGTGCAGCCGCCGCAAACCGGTTTAGCTTGCAAAGTGATTGTTACTACCTCAACAGTTGGAGAACAGTACAAAAGCTGGGTAGACACCAGAGAACCTCCGCTTTTCGGCTCTCATCCAGACGCAAAATTGATGACAACGGCTGCTAAATTGGGCACACCCGATCGAGTGCGGATTTTGGACGTGGGGGCTGGTACCGGTCGCAATACCTTGCCGCTGGCGAGATTAGGCTATTCTGTAGATGCGATCGAGCTAACTCCCGCTTTTGCAGAACAATTGAAAGCGGCAGTAACAGCCGAAAACCTTCCCGTGACAGTGACTGAAGGCGATGTGCTCGACCCCTTAATGCGGATGAAACCTGCCCGCTATCAGTTGGCAGTTGCCGCCGAAGTCATCTCACATTTTCGAGACAGCGATCAAGTACGGCTTTTCCTCGCTAAAATGTGCGATTCCCTGTGTCCCGGAGGTTTGTTGCTGTTCAGCACGTTTTTAACCGTCGGCGACTACCAGCCAGATGCCCTCGTGCGACAAGTTGCCCAACTCTCCTGGTCTACTTTATTTACCCCCCAAGAACTCGCCACCGCAATGGAAGGGTTGCCCTTAGTCCAAATATCCGATGAATTGGTGTTTGAATATGAACGCCACCACCTGCCGGAAGGAGCCTGGCCACCAACCCCCTGGTTTCCCAGTTGGGCCACCGGTCGAGATGTCTTCCCGATGGCAAACGCACGCCCGCCCATGGAATTGCGCTGGATTTTGTGTCGCCGAAGTTAAAAATTTTGTCATTTCTAGGCGGACACAGCAATCACAACTGTTAATCGGCGGTAACAGTTTCCTCAGATATTTTTATTTCAACAGCTTAAATCCGGCTTGCTGTTAATATGACGCTGCCCATACACAAAAATTTACAAAAATATATATTAAGATATAAAGAGAGCGAAGTTCGATCGCCCCTGGGTGACAAACCCAGTGTCTGATTAGATTCAACGCTTGCCAACCTTTGATTTCTTGCGAAAAATTGGGTTGCTAATGGCAATCGGGTTTGCATAAAATTCGATCGTCATCTCGATGGGTGCAACTAGAGTTAAGATGAATTCAACCAACCTATTCCTCCCGATAGATGACTTTTTAGGGAATAGGATTAGCCAATAGATTAGCTCGCTAGTAAGCGATGCTGCTGAGAAACAAATATGCTTTTAACACGTCCACTACAAGCGTTTGGAGCAATCTTCGGGCACAAACCTTCTACAAATAGATCATCCCTCGACCAAAAAACCAGTAAAAATTATTGGGAGGGGAATATTGAGCCCGCTGTAAACGAACAAATTGACTGGTACCTCCAAGTGGAAATGCTAATGAGTAACGCTAAATCTTCCTGCACCAATGAAGAGATTACTGCTTGGCTGCGGGGATTGCTGACAATTGCTTGGGCAGACGGCAACTTTGACGAAGACGAGCAAAAAATGATTGCAAATCTAACTCAGGATGAACTACACCTGGTATCTTTTGAGACGGGTTTTGAACCTATTGCCCCAGAGGAATTAGCCGCTGTGTTAGGAAAAGACACCGCCAAAGGCGAGGATTTTTTGAGGACAGCAGTCATGGTAGCTTTGGCAGACGGTACCTACTCGCTCAGCGAAGACGAGGTAATCTATAAGTTTTGCACAGCTTTGGGTCACAATGTAGAGGCGATCGAAGCTCTGCGACACACCATCGAAGACAGCAAGTGCGATGAGCCGCAGGGGCCCAGCAGCCAAATCGTCTTTGATGCGAATGTCGCCCCCCCCGCCGGAACACCCCTTTCATCTCCGCTACCTAAACCTCACCAAAAAAATGTCCTGCAACCCGTCAAAGACTGGCTTGACGCCTGGGAAATTCACGACCCCAAAGTGGCACACTTTGTCTGTAAAATTATTCCGTCGCAGTGTCCGTTTGAGCGAGATGTCGTGTTATTTGGTCGCAAAATCGTCCACATTCCGGCGATGTGCCAGATTAACCCGCTTTACGAACAGTTAGTGGGGATGCGCTTTCGAGCTCTCTGCTATTTGGCAGATGAATGTAAGGAAGATGTATCCTCATATTGTTAGTAGTCAGTAGTCATTAGTGATTAGCCATTCTTGTGAAATCTTGGATTAATGACTGTAACTATTAACTAAGGACTACTAATTCCTCCAAGACGCAAAAACCGGGTTTTTCTAGGAAAAAACATCGTTACAGCTATCGGCCCCAGTAGAAAAACCCGGTTTATTGAGTTTTTCTGGGTAAGCCCTGCTCATATCAAATCTGCTTTGATAATACTAATTCAACAAAAGTTTTGGTACCATCCTCAATCTTATACAAATTATTAAAACTCGCAGATTGAGGAGCCGGACACGGCAGTGCCGTTTCTCTACAAATGGTCGCGTACAATCTTTCGCTCTCCACTACTTTAAAAAATTGGTATAATATTTTTCTGGCCCGTGTAAATCGCGACTCAACTTGGCTGTAGTCCGCCGACGCGGACTAAAGGAAAAGAGAAATATGGTACTTGGATCGGGTATCATAATAACTAATGACTAATGACTATTGACTACTGACTAAATTATGCAATTTATCGATCGAGCAGATATTCAAGTCGCAGCCGGCAAAGGCGGCGACGGTATGGTAGCTTTTCGCAGAGAAAAGTATGTACCGGCGGGCGGGCCGAGCGGCGGCACCGGCGGGCGGGGCGGTTCTGTGTTTATGGTGGCAGTGGAAAGCCTGCAAACGCTGCTGGATTTTCAGTACAACCGGATTTTTAAAGCCGAAGACGGGCAGCGGGGCGCACCCAAGAATATGACTGGGGCTTCTGGGGACGATCGCACGATCGAAGTTCCCTGCGGTACAGTTGTTTACGACGCAGAAACTCAGGCAATCTTAGCAGATTTAGTGACGCCCGGACAGACTTTTTGCGTTGCCAAAGGTGGCAAAGGCGGTTTGGGGAATAAGTGTTTTTTGACCAATTCTAACCGCGCTCCAGATTATGCGATGCCGGGAAAAGAAGGAGAACACAAATTTTTGCGTTTGGAATTGAAGCTATTAGCTGAAGTGGGAATTCTCGGGATGCCAAATGCTGGCAAATCTACCTTAATTTCAGCTTTGTCGGCAGCTCGCCCCAAAATAGCAGATTATCCTTTTACAACTTTAGTCCCGAATTTGGGCGTAGTCAGAAAACCGACTGGAGACGGTACGGTGTTTGCAGACATTCCGGGATTGATTGAAGGAGCGCACGAAGGTGCTGGTTTGGGTTACGAGTTTTTGCGGCACATTGAGCGGACTCGGTTGTTGCTGCATTTGATCGATGTTACGGATGAAGATCCGATCGCCAATTACGTCACAATTCAGGAAGAATTAAAGGCTTACAGGCGTGGTTTAGCCGATAAACCGCAGATTTTGGCTTTTAATAAGGTAGATGCGATCGATCTCGAAAGCGAAGAAATCCGTAATTTAATCAGCCGACTTAAAGAAATGAGTGGCGCTCCTGTTTTGTTGATTTCCGCTGTGAGTCGAGTTGGGTTGGATGAATTGATGCAGCAAGTTTGGCAGAAACTCGACGAGATGAACGAAAAAGAGGCGGCGGAACTCGAAGCCGTCGCGAGTGTTTAATCGCTTTCTGGTTCCTGAAATTTCCGTGAAGGGGTAGGTGTTTTTTTGAGGGGGTCAAATCTTTAGGCTGTATGGCTGGTGCGGCAAGGGTTTGAGCCTCTATGCTGAAAAATGAGGTTCACGGAAATGCTGCAATCATTGCTGTGTATAGCTTTAATATTTTAGGACTTACGCATTGACAAAATAACCAAACAGTGAATTGATAAATAATTGTCGTCTACTTTCTAGGTATCGGACAAGGAGAAAAATAACTAAACCCTCTACGGCACAATAAAATATAGACCTTTACACCTGACTTTTGTTGTCCGAACCACCGCCTTGGGAGGATGTAGCAGATTATCAGAGATATTGGGAGATGTTGATCACGATTCTATCAATAGCTTTTTGTTAAGAGAAAGGTAGGAGCCGAAAGACTTATTCAGCGAGATTGAGAAAATAATCAACTTGACAGGAGGGATACTAAGTGTAGAGGATAAAGTCAGAGAAAAAATTGACAGCGACCCTAAAAATGCCGAATTGATTAGTTATTTTGGGTCAGGCAAAGCTCATAAAAATATTATTGGTTTAAATTTAATCCCCCTATATTACAGCGATATTAATGGTAACGAGCGTCCCAATAAATTACAGAATTTATGATAAAAAGGAGGAAAAACCCAAAAGGATTACTTGAGAGAAATGGTGAGTGAAATAAGAAATTGGGGAGTCAAGCCAAAAATAGTAACAGGAGATAGTTGGTATTCAGGAGTGGAAAACTTGAAATTTCTAAAAAACCAGAAATTGGGTTTTATCTTCGGAATTGAAAAAAAAAGGACTGTATCAAATGAGCCACATAATTATTGCCAGGTAAGCACTCTGGCAATTCCTGAGTCAGGATTAATAACTCATTTAAAAGAATTGGGATTTATAAAGTTGTTTAGAAAAAACTTTAAAAAAGAGGCGTCTAGACACTATATTTTCTCTTGACCAGAGTGAGAAAAAATCCCTGAGATTACAAGAGATGAATTTATCACAATTCATTATACTGATTGGCGAATTGAAACCTTTCATAGAGCCATCAAGCAAGTATATGGAATTTGTCGGTTCATGGTAAGAGATACCTGTGCAATCAAGACTCATGTATTTTGTTCACTTCCAGATGAGTGTTAAATTAGAGTTGATGCGGTCTGAAAAAATAATTAGTAACTGGTATGAAGTCCAAAGGAATCTATTCACTTCAGTTATACGTGAGCCGATTTTAGCAAACTTTAGTAGTGGTGGCCTGGTCTAGAATACATAGATGATGTTTTTTGTCAATGCGTAAGTCCTATATACATGGGAAACGCTTATTGACTGACGCACCCTACTATCCTCCTTTAAATGCCGAACAGCTTAGCGACGAATTTAGCTTTGAGGCTCTTGTTTCAACCGCTGCCGGACTGAGGTTTAACGTTAAGTTGACATCAATGCCCGCTACCCTAAAACTCACAGTCAACAGTCAACAATCATCTCGCTCCTGCACCCTACAACTGATAAGAACACCAGTCACTCCAGCTACCGACATAAAGTTTAGCATCGGGAATTCCGGCGATTTCTAAAGACAGTAAATTAACGCAAGCCGTCACCCCGGAACCGCAATAAACAATAATTTCTTCGGCTTTTTCTAATTCCGTCCACCGCTGTTTTTGTTCGGATGCCGATCGCACTTTTCCAGTTTCATCCGTCACCCCTTGCCAAGGATAGTTAACCGCACCCGGAATGTGACCTGCAATGGGGTCGATCGGCTCCCGCAAACCTTCATATCTCTCGCTTTCTCGCGAATCAACCAAAACCTTTCCCGGCAAGTCTTTACGCGCTTTTACCGCCTCAATATCTACCGCCAAATCCTGCTGCAAGTGAGGAACAAATTTACCCTCGCGGGGTTCTGGCAAAATATTTGTTACCGGATATCCGGCCGCTTTCCAGCCGCTGAAACCGCCGTCTAACAAAGCTACTTTGCTGTGTCCCATATATCGCAGCAGCCACCACAAACGAGCGGCAAAAGCCAGCCGCGAATCGTCATAAGCTACGACTAAAGTTTCTGCTGAATTAATGCCGCTCGCCCTCAATTTTTCAGCTAATTCTTCAATATTTGGCAGCGGATGTCTACCGCCATGTTTGCCAACTGAACTCGCCAGGTCGCGGTTTAAATCTAAATAGAAAGCTCCGGGGATGTGACTTTCTTGATATTGTTTTTGTCCCAATTCAGGGTCGGCAAGGGAAAACCGACAGTCAATGATTACAACTTGCGGATTGTCGGTATTGGTGGCTAACCATTCAGGAGAAACGATTAAAGTGTTGTCAGTCATAATTTGTCAAATCTATATTTTAACGTCTATCTGGAAGGAGATTTTTTCTCTGGTTCTGCTTTTTCGGAAGGAGATTTTTTAGGAGTTGCTTTCTCCGAATTTTCTTTGGGCGAATTGGATTTTTTAGGAGTTGCTTTCTCCAAAGTTTCTTTGGGCGAATTGGATTTTTTAGAAGTTGCTTTTTCCGAAGGTGATTTTTCGGCTGGTGCGGGAGTTGGACTTGGCAGAGGGGGAGTTACTGCTGCTTCTTGAGCGTAAAGTAGATATTTCTGATACTCAATTACTTTTGCTTGAGCTAGTTGATGGTTGGGGCTAGAGACTGGTACTCTTCTCATTAATGAGACCGCTTCTTGCCAACGATCGGTAACTGTAGTCCAATCTTCCTTGGTTTTTGCCGCTCGCCCTAATTCTGCGGCTTTGAGTGCGCTGTTAACGGCTTCTCGAAAAGTATCTGGTGCAGTTGCTAAATCTGCTGTTTCATCGGGATTATTCCCCGCAGTTGCTGTCGGCTGGTTCAAAATTTTACCCACAAACGCCACCACCGCGAGCGCCAACATACCCGTCACCAGCCCAACTACAATGAAAGTCGATCGCAGCCGGTTCTCAAATGCAGCAAGTTCCGGCGGTTTCTCCTCCTCAATAATATTATTCTCCATCTCTGTGCGATCCTGTATATTAGCAACCCCAGTATTTGGTACAGCTTCTCCTGCAAAGCTCTGTGGTTCAAAAGTGCTGTTCTCCAGACTAAAGTCTTGACTCCAAGCAGCAGCAATCTGACCGCTTTCTCGGCCCTCAACCTTCACTTGGCGAATCGAATCCGGCTGCAAATTTGTCAGCTCGGTGCGGACAAAATCAACTAATGTATCTTCTATCGGTACCTGCTCGGCCTCAAGAATTACATCCAAACAGTCGCCGTCGAGATTCGCCGAGGCTGTGATGCCTTCAGATTGCAACTGGCTGTTGAGCCAAGATGCGATCGCAGTGGCGAGATTTCCCTGCTTGGCAAGTTCCTGAAAATTAAGCTCTGTCATAGCTGGACACCTGATAACGCAGAAGATAGAAGGTAGAAGGAAGAAAAAATGAAAAAGTCAGAAAGAGTTTTTTGGAGTTGAAAACACAATAACTGAAATTCAACAAATAGTATAATGTATCGTGGCAAATCCCAGCCCAAAGATGCAAATTATCACTCTCGCTAGCCCTGGCATCCCTTGGGAAAAGACTTCAGTCCTTTCTGCGAACCGAACTCAGGTTTGCAGTACAGCCACACATCCTCTCGCTAAGTCGCCAAATACCATTGCTTCAAGCTGGTAATTGATACCGGGGGCGCAACATCAGATACCGTAACGGCGTTAAGTTGAACCGCAAGCATCGCCCCTAAAACCGACATCCGGCTGCAAAAAGCCTCGATCGCGCGGATGCGAGATGGGAAATTTTAGATGAAAAATTTGTGCGATCGCAGTGCCATCGACGGACAGCGAGTGATATCATCAGTTAGTCAATATTCAAGTTTTTATAGCAAATAAGTCGATCGTACAATGGTAGCAATAGCAATTTTAGCTGCTGGACGCGGCACGCGCATGAAATCTGACTTGCCCAAAGTTCTACACGAATTGGGCGGTCGATCGTTAGTTGAGCGAGTCCTCCAAAGTTGTCAAGAAATCCAAATTACCAGGCGACTTGTCATCGTCGGTTATCGAGGCGAACTCGTTAAAGAATCTCTGATTAGAGGTCAAGAAATATCGGAGAAAAATCTTCAATCTCCTCCCCTAGAATTTGTAGAACAAACCGAACAATTGGGAACTGGTCACGCCATCCAACAATTGCTGCCTCACTTAGAGGGATTTCAAGGAGATTTGCTGGTCTTAAATGGGGATGTACCTTTGCTGAGGGCAGAAACTATCAAACAATTGATGGCTGTTCACAAACAGCACCAAAACTCTGCTACTTTATTGACAGCTAATTTGCCGAATCCTCAAGGATACGGGCGAGTATTTACCGACAGTCAAAACTTTGTCCAGCAAATTGTCGAAGACCGCGACTGCACACAAGCTCAAAAGCAAAATCACCGAATTAATGCAGGTGTTTACTGTTTTCACTGGCCGGATTTAGAGAAAATTTTGCCAGAATTGAAGGCAGACAATGACCAAAAAGAATATTACCTAACTGATACGGTAAATTTCCTCAGTCCGGTGATGGCGGTGGATGTGGAAGATTATCAAGAAATATTGGGAATTAACGATCGCAAACATTTAGCCACAGCTTGCGATATTTTGCAAACGCGGGTAAAGGACAAGTGGATGACGGCGGGAGTCACGCTGCTAGACCCCAACAGCATTACGATCGACGATACCGTAGAGTTGCAGCCGGATGTGGTAATTGAACCGCAAACTCATTTGCGGGGAAATACTTCGATCGCCTCTGGGAGTCGCATCGGCCCCGGCAGTTTGATCGAAAACAGTCAAATTGCAGAAAATGTGACTGTGCTTTATTCGGTAGTTTCTGACAGTATGGTTGCTGAAAATTCGCGAATTGGCCCTTACGCACACTTGCGGGGACACGCAGAAATTGGGGCGAACTGCCGCGTCGGCAATTTTGTAGAATTGAAAAATACTCAAATCGGCGATCGAACTAATGTTGCTCACTTGTCTTATCTAGGCGACGCGACTTTGGGAGAAAAAGTCAACATCGGTGCGGGGACAATTACGGCGAATTATGACGGAAAAAACAAGCACAAAACTCAAATAGGCGATCGGAGTAAAACGGGTTCTAACAGCGTGCTGGTTGCACCCATAACTTTGGGGGAAGATGTTACTGTAGCGGCGGGTTCTGTGGTGACAGAAGATGTACCGAATGACTGTTTAGTAGTTGCCCGTTCCCGGCAAGTTGTCAAGCCAGGCTGGAAGTTGAAAGAACCAAAAAAGTGAACGATTGTTTACTTTTTTGATAATGAGTTTCCACCCCTCGCGCAACTCGCGAGCGATACCAAAGAAACCGGGTTTTTATAACGGGAGCGATGGTACTCTACGAGAGTTTTTGGTGACAAACCCGGTTTCTCCGTAAGTCCGCAAGCTTGAGAAATCGGGTTTCTTGCGATCGGCTATTTTGTGTTATTTTTGCTCGTGCAGATAGTTGTTAATCGCTTTGGCGATTTTTTCTTGCTCGTAAGGACTCATCGTGTTGGGCAGGGATATGCGAGATCCTCCACAAACTAATAGTCTGACTTCGTACCAAGTGTCATTCTGCCGATCTTTTGTTCGATCGACTTCCACGCCATAAATCTCGCACAGAGAGTATTGAATTACTTTACGTGCCAACAAACCCCGCTGTTTAACAGTCAAGGTGTTTAAAGTTCCATCGAAGCTGTAGGTTTCATTATTTCTCAAGACTATCGCTCCGACTGCTGCGAGCAAAAATATGCCTCCTGTCCATCCCAACCAGTGATCTTCTTGACTTAAGCGCAGCAATCGATCTTTTGCATTTTTAACAAAAAAATTGATGTCAGAAGCAACAGCGTCTTGGGTTCCCCAATTAGTGGAGTTAGCAGTGAAAGGAACATGGCCAACAGAAGTCAAAAGTACAACTCGTGTTTTATAGCCGCATCTTTGAACTTTAGCTCCCCGCAAAGAAGCAAGCTCAATTTCTTGGAGTTTTGAACCCAGTAAATTCGATCGCACCAACTGGCAACTGCCTTGTTTTGCCTGCAATCGCTGGCAGCTCAGGGTTGCTTTATGATAATCAAAAGCCAGCCCGAACAGTCCAAAGGCCATGAATAAACAACTAGGCAACCAAAAATCAAATATGCTTTGAGTCTGAATTATTAATTCACTTGCTGTTTGCTTGATTATTTTCATTTATCTCGCCCTTAACTTCCCAAAATGATGTTACATATCGCCTTGCTAACCCCGATCAGCCCAATTGTTAACTTATATATTATTTGAAGTCGTCCTGTGCCATGACCTCTTTTGTTTTGGTAAAAGGTTAGCACTAAAATGTCTGATCGACAACAAATGTCGCGAGTTTTCCTGCGGCTGGGTTTAAGATAGCTTTTCGTGATTTAAAGTAGATGAATCTTAAAAGTATATTAATTATGTTATAGCGAGTGAAACGTTAGCTTTCGCGAGCCCCAGGAAAGTAATCGCAAATGTGAAGACACGTTTACATTTTGTTACATTGTAAAGTTTATTTGCGCCTACTTAATTATCGTTAGGTATTGATTTGGGCGATTCCCTAGGGGATAGCTATGGTTCACGGACTTGGAGGGCAAATATATTGTTAAGCGTGCGATTATCCCTAATCGAGATATAGTGGCGAATCAACTCAGCCATTTTGTATTGTTCTGTTAGTGAATCGCTTCTCAAGCAGATGCGATCCCCGCCCAACATCCACAAATTAACATAATAGCTACGATTTCCCTCGCTATCTGCTATTTCCTCTAATTCCACCGTAGAAATCTCGCGACTTGAGCATTCGGTAACATCATTAAGCCAAACACCCCGTCGTTTAATGGTCATTTTGCTAAAAGTTTTATCAAAAATATATGTTTCATCTATCGCGCCGTCCAACAAAGACAGCGAAAATAACAGAAATATGCCTCCACCTATCCAATTTGATGCCAAAATAATCTGCAATAGTCCAATGACGATGAAGGGAGAAATTAATAGCAAACCATCCCAGGCGCTCGAAGATTGAATTGTTAGTTGGGTCGGTGTTGGTGTGAGAATTTTAATCATTTTATTGGAAAAATTTACACATAATGTGAATTACTTATCTATCCACTGTACGCAATTTTTAATGCACGGCTTATTTGACACTGCTTTGGACGATCGCACTTTGGGTGTTGTCAACAGCCTTGACAGCATAAGCATCGCCCGGACGTATCTGTAAAGCTCTGTTAAAATTGATTAAAGCCGTTTGATAGTCTCCCTGCCCGTAGTAGATATAGCCTACTTTCATCGATTGTTTGAAGTCAGAATTTTGAGCAGCCACACGAGCATAATTAGGCTCAGTCACAGTTGCAGCAGAAGTAGGAGATGGCTCGGCAGCAGGAGATGACTCTTGATAGAGGTAGGGATAAGTGTTGAAAGCCGAAGAAAAAGAAGATGGCGATTGCTCGTTAGACCCCAGATCTACATTAGGCACAGAACCATCGGTTTTGAGAAGACCTATTACAGGCAATAATGCAATAATAATGCCTAACAAGAAATACATGAGGAATCCAGCAAGTTGAAGTAAAAATGGTTTTCTAAATTTTTTATTACTCCAATTTTTAATATGAAATACCCAGGAAGCAAAGGGAACAAAAAAGTAAACCAATCCCCACAGAGTTTCTTGTTCAATAGCTTGAGATAATCCCCAGATATAACCAACCAAAATTAAAATAAAGCCAAGACAGCCAAAAAAGAAGACGATCGCAATAATAGACATTTGGTGTTTCTCCCGTTGGTGTAAAGTTCTTTTGCAAACTGTAAAGGTAAGGATTTCGGCACATTTTTCACCGGAAACTCTTTCCCCTGTTTGCTGTGTTAAAAATAGATTAGCGGTGAAAACAGTTCGATCGCGCACAGCCAATGTTAGGATTTTGGTTAGGAATTTGACTAGGAACTCGATCGCGACTGCCGCAAATGATACCCTCTACCCTCGATCGACCAGAAGAACCATTTGCACGGGCAAGCAACGGCTGGGACATCCAAAAGCTTTATACCGACTTGGCAACTGCCAAACAAGAATTCGCCCCCCACACCAGAAGAGGGCTGACACCCGTAGAAAAGCGGCATCTCTGTGGCTTACTGTGTGGCTACAGCCCAGCGGAAATTGCGGTTTTTCTCAACAAACAAATCAAAGGTGTCGAAGTTGATTTGTCAAAAACTTTGTACCGATACATAGAATTATTGACAAATCGGCCCCGAAATGCTCTCAAAAATTGGAGAGATGCGATCGACTGGCTGGAAATAGCCGGATATAAAACGCAGCCAAAAACCTCAACCGGTGCCATCTTAAAAGCCACTCTTCACCATTCAGACAGGATTTTGTCTGCAGCTATCAGTCCCGACGGACAATTACTGGCAACGGGCTCTGACGACAGTACAGTGAAAATTTGGAGTTTGCACAGCGGTGAACTGCAGCAGACGATTTTCGGACATTCAACAGCAGTATTGCTAGTTGCTTTCAGCCCTGCCAGCAAAACACTGCTGACACGATCGCGCGCGGGAACAGTCAAACTCTGGAACTTGCAAAACGGCGAACTGCTGAAGCGTTTGGCAGACGTGCATCGCCACGAATCCGTCGCTGTCAGCCCCGACTGGCAAATGTTGGCGATCGGCACCACCCGAGGCACAATCAAGCTTCAGCACCTCAACAGCGGCCAACTGCTGCAAGTTTTGGAAGGCTATCCAGGGGATGACATTAGTGCGATCGCCCTGAGTCCCAACGGCAAAATGTTAGTAGCTAGCGGCCTAAATGCAGCCAGCGGTTTCTGTCGCGCCACAGTCACTTTGTGGGAATTGCCGGGAGGCGAAGTGAGGCGAACATTTGGCAGCGAAAATTATGTTGCAATTACTCCAGATAGCAAAATTATCGTCAGTCACGGCAACAAAATGATCGCACTGTGGAATTTGCAAACAGGGGAATTATTGCATTCTCTCCAAACAGGAATTCGTATCACTTCCGCCGCCGCAGTTAGCCCTGATGGGAGATACTTTGCAGTGGGGTGTTTTGACGGTACTGTTAGACTTTGGAATCTTCGCGGCGAATTGCTGCACACTTTAGATGGACATTCTAGCCCTGTGTCTGCGGTGGCGATCGGGCTTTTGGGCGAAACTCTGGTCAGCGGCGGGGAGAATGGTACTGTTAAACTTTGGCAACTGCGGATTTAAGATTAGAGAGGTTAGGGGCGATCGCTTAAATTGTTGCAGTATAATTGATTTAAGGTTTTTTCTACCAAATCCATGTTAGTTATCTTCTGTGTCACTCGGCCATTGAAATCGCTTTTTACCTCAAACTACACAAACTTTCGTCCCTTTCTAAGACACTAAAAAATAAAGCGGGTATTATAGCAACCCCTAGGCAATAAGGACGTTATTAATTATGACGTAATGCCACATTTACTCTGGCCGCGCTAAGATGAAAGGCGAACGATTGATTTTGATAACTATCCTGTCTTCATTTAACTCAATTTGAGCCGGGATTTCTGGAGCTTCAAAGAAATAAATGGGGCGCTCAAGGGCTTTTCGTTCTTGCCAGTCGCCTCCCGCTGCCACTAAGATTTGTTGCTTTGACATTCCCAACGCGAGCTTATCCACAAGCGGCTCGTTCTCAAGAGTCCGCAATGCCTTCTCAACCCAGCGGCGATACCATCTGCCAAAAGACAATTCCGTTGGATAGAAATCCTCCCTGCCGTTCCAAATCGTGCCGTGTGCGGGGCCGTTTACAACCAGATCAGAGTAAATGGCGCACCCCTGATGGCATAACTCCAACGCGCCGGGGTATTCGTCTGTATCGTCCCACTTCTCCAACTCCTCATCTGAATAAGAGTCTGTTGCTTTGGTGAAGGGGAACGGTTTGCTCAAATCGCGATACTGTGCTGCCTTTTCAAGAGGCTCTAAACCGTAGAACGGCCCTGCTCCACCGTTGCCAATTTCTTTCAAGAATAAACGGTAATCTTCGGGCAGCTTGATTTTATGTTTCTGCTCGAAATTCTGCAACTCTGCTTCCGTAAGCGTTTGTCCCAGTTTGTATGTGTGAGAATTTGTGCCGAACACGCGAAGATTTTTATCTTTTTGCTGCAAGCGTCGAAGCAGTTCTGCTAATTCTTTAATATCCTTTGAACTCATGTTATGTATAGCTACCCCCAAGACGGTTAAGACGTAAACAGGAGGTAGTCCCAATCATGCGATCGCGTATTCGCCACGCGATCGCATCCAACAAAAGCAACAAATCTAATCTTTGCTAAGCAATAAAAATCAGCGTTCCCTTGCTCATTTCCAAAGTATCGCCCATTTCTCTACCGTTGTGAAAAGCACCCAAAATCACCTCGCTAGTTTTGCCGAAAGCGATCGCCCCGCTAGCATCAATTCCAATTGCGCCAAAATCCCGTTGACGTTCGTCAGCCTCAGTAAAAGAACGCTCAAAAGCAGCTTTCAAACTTAAACCATCTGTAACCCGAACCACAATTCGCGCGGCCAAACACTCGTCCATAATGTGCTCGCCAATCCCCGTACAGCTTATCGCCGCACTTTGGGCCGCGTAATTTCCTGCCGGCATCGCCGAGTCGCTAACCCGCCCAATCCGCTCAAAACCCTTGCCACCAGTCGAAGTCCCAGCAGCCAAGCGTCCATGCACATCCAAAGCTACGACTCCGATCGTACCCATACCGGCCGGTTCGGCAACCACGTCAGCCATTGCTTTGCTAAAATTGCCTTGGCGTTCCTGCATCCACTCGTGCAAACGCAAATCCGTCATCGGATCGTAAATCGGCAATTGAAGTTCTCGCAACAATTCCGCCGAACCAAAATCAGAGAGAACTCGATCGTCCGAATGCTGCAAAAATTGAGCAAGTTCGATCGGATGTTGAACGCGAGAAACATTAATCGCCCCGCTGAAACGCTGCATCAAACCGTCCATCAGCGAAGCACTCATCCGAATTTGACCGTCCGACTGCACCACAGAACCCGTACCGGCATTAAATCGCGGGTCATCTTCCAACAATTGGCAGCCCCGCACCACTGCATCTACGGCACTGACACCGTTTTTCAGCAGCGGATAAACTTCCTCCAAAACATCGTAAAGCGATTTCCGCACCGCCTCAATTCCGCCTTTACTGTGTAGAGAACTGCCGGCACCGCCGTGAATAACTAGCTTTGGTTGCACTTGTTGCGATGCCATAATTTATAACCTAATAACCTAAAATTTTTCCTTTGCAATCTTAGCTTTGATCGAGCAACTTGCTTTAAATTCTTAATCTTGAGCCGCCAAACGGCGGCGACGACAACGTTCGGAGCAGTATTTGACCTCATCCCAGCAGTCCGCCCATTTTTTGCGCCAAGTAAAAGGTCGATCGCACACCGGGCAAATTTTTGTCGGTAAATCAGATTTTGATCGCTGCTTTGCCATGCTAATTTGGAAAGTACATTACTAACTCACATCTTGTACCATTTTCAGGAACAGGCAAGATGCCTGTTCTACAAGAGTTGAATTTGATTGTGGAACAGGCATCTTGCGATTATGAACAGGCTTTCCGGCCTGTTCCACAAGAGTTAAATTTGATTGTGGAACAGGCCGGAAAGCCTGTTGCTAAGGAAACAACCCAATTTCTGCAAAACACCTCCCCAAATAAAAATGCTCGAAACGGCCGACGCCAACCTCCGAATAGTCTTAGTCGAACCTGCTGGCCCATTGAATGTCGGTTCTGTTGCCCGCGTCATGAAAAATATGGGTTTGCACCAATTAGTTTTGGTAAATCCCCAATGCGATTATTTAGGGGAAGAGGCCCGACTGATGGCAGTTCGCGCCGCCGACATATTGGAAACGGCCAAAGTAGTCGAGAGTTTGCCGGCTGCTTTGGTTGGGTGTGTCAGAGCGATCGCAACTACAGGGGATGATTGTCGATCGTTGCCAACACAACTAGAAGAACCCGCAGATGCCTTGCCTTGGCTCCTTGAAGCCCCCAGCGCCCTCATTTTCGGCCGAGAAGACTGCGGCTTGACCAATGCCGAATTAAACCGCGCTCAACGCCTGATCCGCATTCCCAGCAGCGATGCCTACACTTCCCTAAATCTCGCCCAAGCCGTCGCTATCTGCTGTTACGAACTATACAAGTCAGTTGTCAGTTGTCAGTTGTCAGTTGTCAGTTGCCCGGAGGAATCGGCTCCCTTGGAAAATTTAGAGGGATATTACCAGCAACTAGAAACTTTGCTGTTAAAAATAGGATATTTGCAGCAGCACACAGCAGCAAGCCGGATGGAAAAATTTCGGCGTTTGTACAACAGAGCCTATCCGACAGTGGATGAAGTCGCCATGCTGCGGGGCGTCCTCCGCCAAACAGAATGGGCAATCAAAACTTACCCACGAGAGGCAAATTCTGATACTCTGGATAGGGCGTTACCGGAAAATCCAACGGATAGCTAGGAGAAATGCTGATAATTGGGGATGTGAGTTGGACATAGCGTGCCAAATAGTTTACTAAACTTGTCCACAATTAATTACCGAGAGGAGGTTTAACCATGTTTGCCGTCAAGCGAGCGCTCAAATTGAATAACAATGAAGCGACCTGGATGGCAAAACACGCAGGATTTCGGCGTGTAATATTTAACATGGGTTTGAGCTTGCGAGTCCAAATGTATGGTGAGAGGAATCTCTCGGACTCACAGGTCATCAACGAAGTCAAGAAAGTTCTTACCAACCACGTCAAGAAACAACCTGAATGCGCTTGGATGAATCAGTTGTCCAGCCGAGTTTACCAAAACGCTTTGATTGACTTGAAAGAAGCGTTTAGTCGGTATCGCTTGGGGAAATTCGGTCATCCGAAATTTGCCAGTCGCCGAGACGGTCAATCATTCACGGTTGATTCGTCTAATGGAAAAGTTTTACTAACCGCAGGCAACACTATTAAGATTCCGACTTTGGGAACTTTTCGGCTTTATGAACCCTTAGAATGTGGCTTGGTCTCTCAAACTTTTACGATTTCAAAAGAGGGGAGCCACTGGTTTGTTTCCTTCTGCGTTGATGCAGAACGTTTGCCAGTTCAACAGCCTGAGAACTCTGTAGGAATCGATGTAGGCATTAATTCTTTTGCCACGCTGTCAAACCATCAAGTCTTTGATGCACCAAAACCGTTAAAGGAAGCGAAAACCAAGCTTGCTAGTTTACAGCGTAAAGCATCAAAGCCAATAAAAAGTTCTCGCAACCAGCGCAAAACTTACAACAATATCGGCAGACTCCACGCACGAATAGCTCGGATTCGTAAAGACTTCCTCCACAAGTTGACGACTTACTTAGCGAACACTTTAAAGCTAATTAAGATTGAAGACTTGAACGTTAAAGGCTTGCTGGCAAATCACAAGCTGGCTGGGGCAATATCCGACTTAGGGTTTTACGAATTTAGGCGGCAGTTAGATTATAAGTGCAAAATGTATGGGGCGAGCTTAGTGCTGGTAGATCGATGGTTCCCCAGTTCTAAGATTTGTGCCAATTGCGGGCATAAAAAAGATATACCACTAAGCCTTCGGACTTACGATTGTCCTGCTTGCGGCCTATCGGTAGAGCGCGATTTGAATGCCTGTTTAAAGTGCGATTCGTTCAGTCGAAACCGAGCAATTGGGAGATGACTGGCTTCTACAGGGTAATCCATTAGGATTGAGTTCGCACTTTAATCCCTTGTAGATGACAACTTCATAACCTTGCAGGTGAACATCAGTACCCTAGAAAGTGTTAAGTCCTGTCCCTCAGACGTAGAGGTGAAAGCATATCTCCCACTGTAGCGACTAGCCATCAATCGGTGAAGCGGAGGTAAAAGCGGAAAGAGCTACTAGCCTAAAGTGGTATCCCGTAACCAAGTTCCTACGGATAGCGAAAGCAAAGTCACTGTGTGAATCATCGTTATGGCGATCCAGCGAAATAAGGCTTTATACGCTGGTAGTCCCAAAAGGGCATTAGTACAGGGTGGTATGAGGATTTTACTCGACATACGTACGTTACCCAAAAACTCGGTGAAAAGGTGACATCCTAACGGAACAAACCAATGGTTATGAGGAACGAAGTAACCCACCTGATTACTCTCGGAGAGGTCGAATACTTCGAGCAGTCAGCTAAGACGAAACATCTGGATTTCCAGGTAACGGGTGGGAGAGATTGAGTCAAAAGCCAACGCCTCACTGTAATGGTGAGGATATGCTAACGGACTTACGGTAATACGGATGGTATAGCTACAAGTAGCAATGAATATGTTATGAACACGGCAGAAAAACCGATGTATGAATGGAACGATATCAACTGGCGAAAGCTAGAGCGTAACGTTTTTAAATTGCAAAAGCGGATATATCAAGCGTCTAATCGTGGTGATGTCAAGCTAGTACGCAGACTCCAGAAACTGTTGATAAGTTCTTGGGCAGCAAAAGCCGCTTCGGTTCGTCGGGTAACTCAGGATAATCGCGGTAAGAAGACGGCAGGTGTGGACGGCGTTAAATCGCTGACCCCAAAGCAACGTCTCGCGTTGATAAATAAAATATCACTGGGTTCTAAGGTTAAACCAACACGCCGAGTTTGGATACCCAAACCAGGAACAGATGAGGAAAGACCTTTAGGTATACCGACAATGGAAGACCGAGCCTTGCAAGCGTTAGTCAAACTGGTGTTAGAACCAGAATGGGAAGCGCGATTTGAACCTAACTCATATGGGTTCAGACCCGGACGCTCATGCCACGATGCGATAGGAGCAATATACTGTGCGATACACAATAAATCCAAGTATGTGTTGGATGCCGATATCAGTAAATGCTTCGACCGTATTAATCACGATGCACTTCTCAAAAAATTGAATACTTATCCTACCCTACGGAGACAAATCCGAGCTTGGTTAAAAGCTGGTGTTATGGATGGAAACAAGCTGTTCCCAACTGATGAAGGGACACCACAGGGTGGGGTTATTTCACCCCTACTCGCAAATGTTGCCCTACATGGAATTGAGGAATTGATTAGGGGTTTAGCCCCAGGGTAAGCTCATCTAATTTGGTATAAATTGTACTTGACAAAAAGGGCAAGATATAAAGGAGCATCCTGTCAATAGCGGTTCTTTTGAACCCATTTGAGATATTTATGACGCTCGACAGGCAACCGACGCTCGACAGATAAGGGGCGCTCGACAGACAACGGGCGCTCGACTCGCAGCCTCAAAGATGTCAAATGGGTTCTATAATACTGCTTCATCTGTGTCACGAATGGTGAGGAAAAATTAATGGAGAAAGGATTCAATCGTGTTGTGAATGAGGCAAAATCATCACCGAAACCCGACAGGTCTCAACCACTCTCCATGCAACACTTACGAGCTTGCTTATCAACTTATTTTGATGACATACCAGATCCGAGAGTAGAGCGAACTAAACAACATTTACTTAAAGACATTCTGGTCATTACCATATTAGCTACGATTGCAGGAGCTCAGGGGTGGGAAGACATCGAAAATTATGGACTCAGCAAGCAGCAATGGTTAGAAGAATTTTTAGAGTTACCAAATGGCATCCCCAGCGATGATACATTTCGTCGGGTGTTTGAAAAACTAGACCCGAAAGTTTTAGAGCAGAAGTTATCGCAATGGTTGCAACAAATTATGGGTTCAGT